>NZ_JADIJP010000014.1:0-120350 GCF_017355285.1 Methylobacterium sp. SD274
TTAAATGCAGGGCTTCGCAGGATATCGTGCATTCCATGCGCGGACTGCATGAGTGGTATTTGGCGTTTGGTATACCAGCTCGGCGGGCGGGCTGTCATACATGCTGCAACGCAAACGCATCGCTTCGAGGAACACCGATATGACCGCTCTCATTCTCACCGCCGTCGCTGTCGCCGCTGCCGCCAACATCTCCCTGGTGGCCTTCGTCGCCGATCGCCTGACCCCCACGAACAGCCCCTCCACCATCACGGCGGGCGAGCTCGTTCTCGTCAACGACAACGCTCCCGAAGCCCTGAAGCTCGCAGCCTAATCGACGTCTCGCAGCTTCAACGCCACCGCCATCGGCCCCGCCTTACCAGGCGGGGCTTTTTCACGTCGCGTACCGCCATAAACCCCTGTCCCATGGCGGTCGAAACGGGGGCCGCGTGGCGGTCGATCCGCCCGTCTCATCCGACGGGTTTCTGGGCCGGCGCTCCGCTCTCCCGCGCCAGCGAGGCGGCCTCGGCGAACCGGGCGCGGACCGCCTCGCTCATCCGGCCGAGGCCCAGCTGCGCGGCCATCCGCCCCTCGACGCCGGGTGCCGGATCGAGGTCGCGGGCGAGGCCGGCGAGTTCCTGGAGCGGGATGTCGGCGGGCGCTCGCCCATCCCCTTGAGCCGGCCGGAACCTCACCGGCCCGGCGGGTGCCACCCCCGGCCAGAGAACGATGCGCTCACCCTCGCTCGTATGGGGGCAGTGGGGATCGACGGCCCCTAAAGCGCGCTGGCGCAGGCGGGCCGTGATCCGGGCAAACCCGTGGGCGCGCAGCAAGCGCTCGGCGAGAATGTCAGCGAAAACAGGACCTTCGCGCAGGACCACCTCGCTCGCCATCGCCGCCAGCGTGGCCTCGTAACCCACCTCGTGGAACCGCGCGGCATTGGGAGAGAAGCCCGACAGGTCGGCGGGTTCATAGAGGCCGGGGGGCTCCACCTGCGGGATATCGGGAGTGTCCGGCTCGGTCGCGACCGGCTCCGGCTTCGCCCTGTCGGCGTCGAGATCGGCCCGCAACGCCGTGTCGAGCCGGTCGAGGGCGCCTTGCGGATCGTTCCACCAATCGGTGCTCCAGACCCGGTGGATGCGCCATCCGAGATCGGTGAGCACCCATTCGCGCAGACGGTCCCTGTCCCGCGCCGTCGCCGCCCGGTGATAGGTCGCCCCGTCGCATTCGACGCCCGCGAGGTAGCGCCCCGGAGCGTCGGGATGGACGATGCCGAGGTCGATTCGAAAGGCGGAAACCCCGACCTGAGGTACGATTGTCCAGCCTCGTGCGGCCAAAGCCGCCATCACCGCGCCCTCGAACGGCGATTCGATGTCTCTCCCCGTGGGAGCAGCCGCCGTTTCGAGAGCGCCGGCACCGTGTTCGGCGAAGGCGAGGAAGTGCTTGAAATCGCGCACTCCACGGGCGCTGCCACGGCCGAGATCCACCTGGTCGGCCCGCATCGACGCGAAGACAACGAGCTCCCGCCGGGCCCGGGTGATCGCCACGTTGAGGCGTCGGTGACCGCCCTCGCGGTTGAGCGAACTGATCTGTCCGGTGATCCGGCCCGTGGCATCCGGCCCTGCCGCCACCGAGAACAGGATCACGTCGCGCTCGTCGCCCTGCACGGTCTCGAGGTTCTTCACGAAGACCGGCTCTTTCCAGATCCGCCCGTCGAAGAACCGCTCTAGCTCCAGCCTTCCCCGCCTCTCGGCATCGAGCAGGTTCTCGATCAGGCGCTGCTGCTCGCCGTTGAAGGTGACGATGCCGAGCGAGCGCTCCTCCGCCGCGAAGGCGGGGTCCGAAAGGCGGGCGACCACCTCTGCCACCAGGGCGCGCGCTTCCGGCCGGTTCACCCGCGCCCCGCCGCGCTCGTAGAGCCCATCGGCCACGTACTGGAGCCGCACCGCCCGGTCCTCGGTGACGGGGGAGGGGAAGGTGACGAGCCCGCCGCGATAATAGTGGCGGTTCGAGAAGGCGATGAGGCTTTCGTGCCGGCTTCTGTAGTGCCAGGCGAGGCGCCTCTGCGGCAGGTGCGCGGCCAGACACTCGTCGAGGATGCTCTCCTGGTCGGCGACGTCGAGGCCGTCCGAGATCTCGTCGACGCCGCGATCGCCCACATTGGTGGGCGGCAATTGTTCGGGATCGCCGACGATCACCACCTGCCTGCCCCGCGCGATGGCACCGATGGCATCCCACGGCGCGATCTGCGAGGCCTCGTCGAAGATGACGATGTCGAACGGCTTCGCCTCGGCCGGCCAATATTGGGCGATGGAGAGCGGGCTCATCATCAGGCAGGGCGTCAGGCGGGTCAGCGCGTTCGGCATGCGCGCGAAGAGCTGGCGCAGGGGTATGTGCCGGGCGCGCTTGGTGATTTCCCGCGCCAGGGTGCCCCATTCGGGATCGGTGCCAAAGGCGTCGGCGAGCGGCACGCCGCCACCGATACGGGCACGCACCGCCGCCCCGGCGAGGCCGGAGAGCCGGGAATCGGCCTCGCCGAAGCCCCGGATCGCCTCTTCGTGGCGCTGGCCCATGAAGTCGCGCAGGCGGATGTCATCGGTCGCCGCGTGGTCGATCCACCAGCGCGCATAGGCGCCCTCGAAGGCCGGGAGGATGGCGTCGTCCTGCAGCGTTCCCACCTCGATCGCGGCGACGAGCGGGCCGAGCCCGGCCCTCGTCGCCTCGCTCACCGCCCTCTGCCAGCTCGCCCAGGCCTGCGCCTTGGGCAGCGCCTTCTGCCAGCGTTCCGCAACCGCGAGGGTGCCGGCCACCCAATCGCCCTCCGTCTCCACCGGGCGGTCGGGCTTGGCCCTGCCGGCCAGACGCCCGAGCGTCTCGATCGCCTTCACGGCGGCGCTTCTCCGCGTCGTGAAATCCTCTTTTGCCAAGGCCAGGCTGCCGCCAGGTTCGAGCCTGCGATCCTCTGTGTCGAGGAACGCGGCGAGCCTCGCGCGGACGATGTCCGGGCCTCCGACGAGCGGCGCCATGGAGGTGATGACCGGTGCGAGCCGCGTCGCCCAGGCCATCGGAGCGGTGAACAGGTCGGCGGGGGCCGCTGGATCCGACCAGGGATGCCCGAGTTCCACGGTGGCGCTCTCCAGAACTTCCGTCGGAGCGGGTCTTGTCGCCTGCAGGGCCTTGATCTCGGCGAGGGTGACGAGGTCTGGCCCGATATCCTCCGGTGCGCACCCTTGCGCGAAGGGGGCGAGGAGGTCGCGAACCCGGCCGAGGCGCCGCCCCCGCAGGAAGAAGTTCGAGGCTTTCGCTTCGCGCCAGTCGGCCAGCAGGCGGTCGAGGTCGTTGCCGAACACAGAGGAGGCGTAGGGGACGAAGAGCCGGGCGTTCAGCCGGGCGAGCTCGTCCTGTCGGATGCGACGCGCCTCGACGGCCTGACGCAAAGCCGCGCCTCCGGGGCCGAGGAAGCGCAGGCCCATCCGCGCCTCCGGCCGGAACAGGGCAATGGCGAGGGAGGACAGCGCGCGCAGGCCGTCATAGGTCTGGCCGAGGGGCGTCAGGCCCATCGCCTCGGCGAGACGCTGGCCGGATGTCGCAAAGTCCGGCAGGGTGCGGGCGAGTTCGGGAACAGCCTGCTCCATCTCGGCCCGCCACAGGGGCGACCATGCGATGGCGCCGATGCCCCGGAGGGGATGGTTCGCGATGTCCCCGACGATGGGGCGAAGGGCGGCAAGCTCACCGCACTGGGCGCGCAGGCTATCCCGGTGGCCGGGCGCTGAAATCGCGTCCTTCGGCCAGACGAGGCTGAGAACCTCCCGGTCGGCCTGCCGGTCGGCGATGACCCGCGCCATGGCCGTATGGGCGCTGAGGCCGTTCGCCCGTGTGGTGTGCAAGCTCTCAACCACGCCGTTCAGGCCCTCTCGGCGGCGCTGAAGATCGGTGGCCGCGTCCTCCCAGGGGACGTTCTCGCCGCCCCTCGCGGTCCAGGCCTCGCGTAGCTGCGCGATGACGTGCGTCTTCTGGGCCTTGGCCGCATGGACTTCGAGGCAGCAGGCGCCCAGCCCCACCGCGTCGAGGCGCCGGCGCACCACCTCCAGGGCGGCGCTCTTCTGCGAGACGAACAGCACCGTGCGCCCGAGCGCCAGGCACTGCGCGATCATGTTGGCGATGGTCTGGCTCTTGCCGGTGCCAGGGGGGCCGAAGAGCACGAAATCCTTGCCCGAGGCCGCCGCGAGGATCGCCGAGAGCTGAGAGGAATCGGCGAGCAGCGGCGTAAAGATGCCGGAAGGCGGATGCTCCGCGTCGAGACGTTCCGGCACGGGAAAGCCCATGCCGTCGCCGTAAGACTGTTTCGGCGTATCGAGGAGGTGGCGCACCACCGGGCTGCGCTTCAGGAGGTCCGTCCGCTCGCTCAGATCCTTCCACATCAGAAATTTGGTGAAAGAGAAGACCGAGAGCACCACCTCGGTCGTGACCTCGAACCCCTTCAGGTTGCGGATATGGGTGCGCACGATGCGCCAGACGGCCTCGACATCGATGCCGGATTCATCGCCCGGCAAGCCCTCGGCGAAATCCGGCATGTCGAGGTCGAAATCCTGGCGCAGCATCTCCAGTAGCGTCGGGTTGAGGCGCGCCTCCTCGTCGTGCCGGACGAGACGGAAGCCGGCGCGGACGCTCGCGCGGGTCAGGGCCGCCGGTACCAGCAGCAGCGGTGCCCGGGCAGGCGGCATGCCGTTGCCACGGGTCCAGGTGAGGAAGCCGAAGGCGAGGAAGAGCACGTTGGCCCCGCCCTCTTCGAAACTGCCGCGGGCGAGCCGGAACAGGTCGGTGAGGCGCGCCTCCACTTCCTCCGATCCGACATCGACGGTGATCTCGCCGCGTTCCTGCCCCGACCCGTCGATTGGCGCCTCGGGGGCGGGCCGAGCGACGAGGCGGAAGGCACGGCCCGTCGTGAGGGCATCCTCGAAAGCGCCCGGCTCGGGACAATCGAGGGTCAGCGAGCCCTTGCCCGGTTTGAAGTTGAGGAGCTTGTTGCGCAGGGTCAGATCGAGGAGCCGCAGCTTCCAGGCTTCCAGCCGGTCGCGGGGCTCGCGACGGGGCAGATCGAGGCGGGGAGCGGGGATATCCTCGACGAAGGATGGGGGCGCGCCGAGCGCCTGGACGAGCGCAGCCGCCATCTCCGGAGCCGGCGCCTGTGCGCCGGGCTCGCCTGTGTCGAGGGGAGAGATGCCGGATAGACGGGCTCGCCGCAGATCGAGGACCATCTCCATGGGGGACTCGGCATCCGCATCGATCAAGCGCGCGCCGGCCGCCACCGCATCCGCGAAACTCCCTGGCGGATCGGCGGTGAGTACGGTGGTCTCGATCAGGATCAGTTCCTGCAGGTCACGGCGTTTCCGCAGGGCCTGGGCGTCGTCGCCGACCCTTTCCGGCAGGGTCTCGTCCACGAGCCACAGCCCGAGCAGCGCGTGATCGCGGGTGAGAACCAGGAGCGGATGGAGCCCGGCCTGTTCACAGCAGGCGGCCCAGAGCAGGGTGAGGTCGAGGCAGGTGGCGAGCCGTCGCTCGACGATGGCTCCGGGCTCGCGGACCTTCTGTCCCGAGCGTTCGAAGCTCGCGGGCGGTAGGATGTAGGTAATCCGCAGGGCCGCCATCGCCGCGTGGATCGCCTCCGCCATCTCCCAGGCCCTGGCCTTCCTTCCGCTGCGATAGCCGTCGAAGGCGGTGCTCCGCCTTGCCCGCTCCAGGATCGCCGCAGCGGAGCGCAGGATGCCGTCCACGGCCGGGTCGTTGGGCCTGACGAAGGCCGCGAGCAGTTCGGGCGCCGCATCCGCGCCTCCCCAATGCGAGGGCGGCAGGAGCCGCAGGTCGAACTCCTCTCGGGCTAACTCGCTCTCCTCGCCCGAGCTCATTAGTGTCAGCGTCACCGTACAGGACCGGCTTTCCAGTAGTCCGGCCAGGATCGCTCCATCGATCCGCAGACCCGGTGCATCGATGCGCTGCACGCCCCCTGCGGTTATCCGCTGGATCGTCAGGGTGGTAGGTCGGAACAGCGGCGGCGTCGCGCTGATATGGAGGGTGACATCGGCGAGATCGGTATCACCGCCATTGGTCAGAGTGATGTCCCGGATGAGTGGAACCCCATTCTGCCAAAAGGCGACGCTGGCATGATCGACCACCGTGCAGGCGAGAGCACAACGCGTGCGGACCCTATCGGAAGCCTCGAGCGTATCGGTCATCGCGCCCGGTTCTCCGTCACCGCCAGCGTTCTACAAGCGCGCCGCGCGTGCTCGCAAGCGCCGCCTGCCCGTCGCTCGCGTGTCTGCAGGCTCGTCCAGGCATCGTACTTGGAATCATTCCACAACATAGCGATTGCCCGCGGAAGACGAGGCTTTGTATAGCGTTCGGTGTTCGGCGTTTCAGCAAAGATGCCGACTGTCGTGACGCCGAGGCCATCGGTTCTGCTGGCGCTGCGTTGCTGAGCCCATTTGTCATTCGCTCCTCGACCGGGAGCGCCCGCTTCCTCGCAAACCGGGGCCGACCGCCGATGACGGATATGACCAAGCCGAGTATACCGCCATCGCAGGGTCGCTACCGCCTGATAGTGGCCGGCCGGACCCTCCTTGCGATCTTCGGCGGTTATGCCCTGGCGGCCGTTGCCACGGCCTTCTTGTCCCTGACCTTGCCCCTCGACCGTTCGGAGGCCGTTGCCGCCGCCACCCTGGCGAGCTTCGCGATCATGGCGGGTGCGGTGATCTGGGTCTTCTCCGCCCGCACCCTCGCCCGTGCGGCGATAGGGCTGGCGCTTCCGGCTTTGTGCCTGGGCGCCGGTCTCTGGCTCGCCCTCGGCAACGCGGTGCAGCCTGCATGAAGCAGAGTTTTCGCCAATCGATGGCATGGCTGCACACCTGGGCGGGGCTCGTGACCGGCTGGGTGATGTTCGCCGTCTTCGTCACCGGCACTGCCACCTACTACAAGTCCGACATCTCTCTCTGGATGCGGCCCGAATTACGCGCGCAGGCGGAATACGACGTGGTTCGCGCGACCGAACTCGGAGTCGCGTATCTCAAGGTCCATGCCCCAAAGGCGATGGCTTGGTATGTGGGCGTGCCGCAGCCCGACAAGCCGTATATCGGCGCCTATTGGATGGTCACGCCGGACGGCGAGTTTGGAAAGGCTCTCCTCGATCCGGATACCGGCGCGCCGACAGAGGCCCGGGCGACACAGGGCGGTGACTTCTTCTACCGCTTCCATTTCGAATTGCAGATGCTCCCAGCAATCGGCCGCTGGATCGTCGGCATCTGCGCGATGGTCCTGCTCGTCGCCCTCATCAGCGGCATCGTCACCCATCGCCGGATCTTCGCCGATTTCTTCACCTTCCGGCGTTCGAAATCCGCCCAGCGCGGCTGGCTCGACGCGCACAACGTCACCGGTGTTCTGGCGCTGCCGTTCCACCTGATGATCACCTATACGGGCATCGTCTCGCTCGCGCTCATGTACATGCCGTGGGGAATGGTGAGCGCCTACAAGGGCGACGAGCTACGCTTCTACGTCGAGTCCGGTCAGATGCCGGCCTGGCGAGCCGCCGAGGGCAAGCCGGCCGAGCCGGCGCCGCTCGGTCCTCTCATCCGCCGCGCCCAGGCCGAGGTGAGCGAGCCGCTCGAGATGGTCTCGATCAACAATCCCGGTGATGCCAATGCCACCGTGGTGGCGGTGTTCGAGGAGCCCCATGGGCTCGCCCATCGCCATCCGCAGATCGCCTTCCACGCGGTGACCGGAGAGGTGGTCGAACGGACCGGGCCGCTGAAGCCGGCGGCGCATGCCTATACGAGCTTCGTCGGCCTGCACGAGGCGCATTTCGCCGGGCCGGCCCTGCGCATCCTGTTCTTCCTGTCGGGCCTAATGGGCTGTGCCGCCATCGCCACTGGCCTCGTCCTGTGGACCGTGGCGCGGGCGCCGAAGGCGGTCGTGCGGCCCACTCTCGGTTGGCGCATCGTCCATTCCCTCAATATCGGTACGATTCTCGGCCTTCCCATCGGCATGGCGGCGCTCTTCCTCGCCAACCGTCTGATTCCTGCAGGATGGGCCGCTCGTGAATCCTGGGAGGGTGGCGTGTTTTTCGCAGCCTGGTTCCTCGCCGCCCTGGTCTCCCACGCTCGCCCACATCGCCAGGCATGGGGCGAGATGAGCTATGCCGCCGCGCTGCTGTTCCTGGCCGTTCCTCTGGTCGATTGGGCACAGACGGGATGGCGCACAGAGTTCCTGGGCTTCAACGCCGCCATGGTGGCGCTCGCACTGATTTTCCTCTTCGGCGCGCGAAAGCTCGGGTGCCATGAGGGATCGCAGAGAGCGGCCCGTACCACCGGAGATTTCGCCCGCGTATGACGCCACTTGCCGTCTCCCTCACCTCCCTCTTGAGCTTCTCCGGCCTCGCCTGCCTCTGCCTGAGCATGGACCGGCATGGCCGGACCTTGTTCCACGGGCGCCCCTCCCGGCGGCGCGACACAGCGTTCCGTGTGGCGGGCTGGCTTTTCATCGCCCTGGCTTTCGCGGCCGCCGTCGTCACGGCGAACTGGAATTTCGGTCCGGTGCAATGGCTCGGCTCGCTCACCGGGGCCGCGCTCATCGTCGTGGCGCTGATGTCTTATCGTCCGGCCTGGATCCGTCCGGCAGCCATCGCCGCTCTTCCCCTCGCCATGGCCACCGCGTTCTTCGTCTGAACCGGGGCCGATTTTCCGAGCGTCCGGATAGGCCTATGTGAAGGGTTGCCCGACAGGCTTTCACGAGGAGTATCCATGGCGCTCGACCCCGCTCTCGCGGATCGCATCTCCGCCTCGGTCGAACAGGGATTTGCCGATCAGGTCGCCCATATCCAGGACCTCGTTCGGTTCGGGTCGGTGCGCGGCGCCGAGCACGCGATTCAGGACCATGTCTTCCGGTGCCTGGAGCAACGCGGCTATGCGATGGAGCGAATCCGCATGGATTCTACGGCCATCGCCGCGCATCCTGGCGGAGGCAGGATTACACCGGGACATTCGGATGCGCCTATCGTTGTCGGCATCCACCGGCCTCGTCACGAGACGGGACGCTCCCTGATTCTGCAGGCACATGTGGACGTGGTGCCACCGGGCCCACTCGACCTCTGGAGCCAGCCGCCCTTCGATCCGGTGATACGGGGCGACTGGATGTACGGCCGAGGTGCCGCCGACATGAAGGCCGGGCACGCGGCCAACCTGTTCGCGCTCGATGCGCTCAGGCGGATCGGCCTTCAGCCGGCGGCGACGGTCACGATCCAGTCCGTGGTCGAGGAGGAATCCACCGGCAATGGAGCTCTCATGGCACATCTGCACGGTTACCGCGCCGATGCCGTGCTGATCCCCGAGCCGGAGGACGAGAAGCTCGTGCGGGCCAATACCGGCGTGCTGTGGTTCACGGTCGAGGTGCAGGGCACGCCGGTCCATGTTCGCGAGATGGGTGCTGGCGCCAACGCCATCGATGCCACCTATCGGGTGATCGGTGCCTTGCGCGAACTCGAAGAGAAGTGGAATGGCCGCAAGGCAGGCCGCCGCCATTTCGAAGGCGAGGCCCATCCGATCAACCTCAATGTCGGCCGGATCGAGGGCGGAGACTGGGCGTCTTCCGTCCCAGCCTGGTGCCGGATCGATTGCCGTATCGCCATTTATCCCGGTGTGAAGGCGGCGGACGCGGCGGAAGAGATTGAATCTGCGGTGGCGACTTTCGCCCGATCCGATCCGTTCCTGGCAAAGTCGCCACCGGTGGTGGCTTTCAATGGTTTCTTCGCGGAAGGCTACGAGTTGGACGAAGGCTCGGATGCCGAGGCCGTACTCGCCGCCGCTCACAAGCGGGCCGTGGGCGTCGATCTTCAGAGCTTCATGTCACCGAGCTATCTCGATACCCGCGTCCACGCCCTCTACGACCGGATTCCGGCCCTCTGCTATGGGCCGATCAGCGAGAACATCCACGGTTCCGACGAGCGCGTGAGCCTCGCCTCGGTGAAGCGCATCACCAAAGCCATTGCGTTGTTCGTGGCCGAGTGGTGCGGGACCGAACCGCTCGAGCATGTGAGGTAGGCGTCGACATCGCGCTCATCGATCCCGCGCGTACCCGATTGTAAGCGCGCGGGCGTTATGTCGTGCTTACCGAATGCCGCCGCTGGCGGTGATCACCTCGCCGGTCAGCCAGCGGGCATCGTCTGAGGCGAGGAACGCGACCACCCCGGCGATGTCGTCCGGTTGGCCCGCCCTGCCTAGCGGCGTCTGCGCGATGAAGCCGGCCTCCATGTCGGAACCGACGACTCCGGCCGTATGGGTGCCTTCGGTCACTACGAAGCCGGGGCTGACCACATTGACCCGGATCTTGCGTGGCGCGAGCTCGTTGGCCAGTACGCCCGAGATAGCGTTCAATGCCCCCTTGGTTCCGGCATAAACCCCTGCGGCC
Source organism: Methylobacterium sp. SD274 (assembly GCF_017355285.1). Lineage (NCBI taxonomy): Bacteria > Pseudomonadati > Pseudomonadota > Alphaproteobacteria > Hyphomicrobiales > Methylobacteriaceae > Methylobacterium > Methylobacterium sp. SD274. Next base: position 10,429 of record NZ_JADIJP010000014.1, read on the forward strand.
GGTGTATGGACATGGGTGATGGCCGAAGAAATATTGACGATGCTTCCGTTCTCTCCAAGATGCTTCACTGCCGCTTGGGTCGTGAGCAATACGCCGAGCACATTCACGTCAAAGAGACGGCGATAATGCTCTTCGGTCACGTCCTCGATCGTCGCGAATTCGTAGATGCCGGAATTATTGACCAGCACGTCGAGGCGGCCGAACTGATTTACCGCCGCCTCGATCAGCACCTGTGCCTCTTCCGCTTTGGAGACATCGGCCTTCACCGCGATAGCTTTGCCTCCAGCTGACGTAATGGCCTCGACGACGGCGTCGGCACCCGCCCTACTCGAGGCGTAATTGACCACGATCGCGGCACCGTGCTGTGCGAGATTTTTGGCGATCGCGGCACCGATGCCCTTCGATGCGCCGGTCACTACGGCGACCTTTCCGTCAAGCTTCGACATATGTGCTATCCTTCGACGGGAACTGGTTCGGACTGGTTCGCCTCAGTTCCATAGTTCGGAAATTCGGAACTAATGGAGCGAAGGTCAAGCCCCAAATGGATGAAATATGAGGCCGCTGTTTCACCCGGCGATCGAGGACGTCCAGCCCCAGGCAATCCTGCACGCCTTGTCGGATCCCCGCCGGGCAGCGATCTTCGCCGCAATCGCAACGGCAGGCTGCGTTGAGGCCTGCTCGGCGCTGTCGGGCGTCGGGGAACGGACGATTCCGAAATCGTCGTTGTCCAGCCATTTCAAGGTACTGCGCGAAGCCGGCTTGATCCGGTGCGAGCGTCACGGCGTCGAGATGCGAAACCATTCGCGCTGCGCGGAGGTGAACGCACGTTTCCCTGGCTTACTCGCCGCGATCATGGTCGCTTATGCGTCGGGTGGAGAGCCCGGCGCCCATGGGGCAGATGCGTAGGCGCCAGTCAGAATGCTAGCTTCGCCTCGATGATCCATGACGGAACGTTCCTTCGACCGCCGTCTCATTCCGATGCGAGACGCCAATCCGCGCGATCGTGCGCCGACCCGGATTCATCCTATTCCCATCCGGATAAGTATCCGGTGGGATAAGTGCCGTTCGACGGGTTCCGGGCGATCTTGCGAGGCAGCGGCGCGAGATGACAGGCAGACACGCAGTCACACCCCTTGCCGGAACGCTCTACACCTTATATTGCGACGCGATAGCTCGATCCCGTGACCCGGCGCTGCCGGCCGCATTCCTGCGGCCCGTCGCGTGACGGGCTCTACTCGCTTCCGGATACCTTATGAAGCTTCGCAACATCGCCATCATCGCCCACGTCGACCACGGCAAGACGACACTCGTCGACAAGCTGCTGTCCCAGTCGGGATCGTTCCGAGACAATCAGCGCGTCGAAGAGCGCGCGATGGACTCGAACGACCTCGAGAAGGAGCGTGGCATCACGATCCTGGCCAAGGCGACTTCGGTCGTCTGGAAGGATACCCGCGTCAACGTCGTCGACACCCCCGGCCACGCCGATTTCGGCGGCGAGGTGGAACGTATCCTCTCGATGGTGGACGGCGTGATCGTGCTCGTCGATGCCGCCGAGGGTCCGATGCCCCAGACCAAGTTCGTGGTCGGTAAGGCGCTCAAGATTGGCTTGAAGCCGATCGTGGCGATCAACAAGGTCGACCGCCCGGACGCTCGCATCACGGAAGTCGTCAACGAGGTGTTCGACCTCTTCGCCGCTCTCGATGCAACCGACGACCAGCTCGATTTCCCGATCCTCTACGGTTCGGGCCGCGCAGGCTGGATGGCGACGTCCCCCGATGGTTCTCAGGAAGACGGTCTGGCGCCGCTCTTCGACCTCGTGCTCACGCATGTACCTCAGGCCAAGGTCGAAGAGGGTCCGTTCCGGATGCTCGGCACCCTGCTCGAAGCCAATCCCTTCCTGGGTCGCATCATCACCGGCCGCATCGCGTCCGGCACTGTGAAGCCGAACCAGGCCATCAAGGTCATGGATCGCACGGGCAAGCTGGTTGAAACCGGCCGCGTCTCGAAGATCCTGGCCTTCCGCGGCCTGGAGCGCGCACCCATCGACATCGGCGAGGCGGGCGACATCGTCTCCATCGCCGGTCTTGTGAAGGGCACCGTGGCCGACACCTTCTGCGACCCGCAGGTCGAGACCCCGATCCAGGCCCAGCCGATTGATCCGCCCACCGTCACCATGTCCTTCATCGTCAACGATTCGCCCCTGGCAGGCACCGAAGGCGACAAGGTCACGAGCCGCATGATCCGCGACCGCCTGTTCAAGGAGGCCGAGGGCAATGTGACGCTCAAGATCGAGGAAGCGGCCGACAAGGATTCGTTCTTCGTCTCCGGCCGCGGCGAGTTGCAGCTTGCCATCCTGATCGAGACCATGCGCCGCGAAGGCTTCGAGATCGCCGTGTCGCGTCCTCGCGTGGTGCTCTCCAAGGACGAGAACGACAATGTCCTCGAGCCGGTCGAGGAGGTCGTGGTCGACGTGGACGAGGAATACTCGGGCGTCGTCGTGCAGAAGATGTCCGAGCGTAAGGCCGAGATGATCGAGATGCGGCCCTCGGGCGGTAGCCGCCTGCGCCTCGTCTTCCATGCGCCGACCCGTGGCCTCATCGGCTACCAGGGCGAGCTCATGACAGACACGCGCGGCACCGCGATCATGAACCGCTTGTTCAAGGCCTACGAGCCCTACAAGGGCGAGATGCCCGGCCGCCGCAACGGCGTGCTGATCTCGAACGACAAGGGCGAGGCCGTGGCCTACGCCATGTGGAACCTGGAGGATCGCGGCCCGATGATGATCGAGCCCGGCGCCAAGGTCTATCAGGGCATGATCATCGGCGAGCACAACCGCGAGAACGACCTCGAGGTGAACGTGCTCAAGGGCAAGAAGCTCACCAACATCCGTACCACTTCGAAGGACGAGGCCGTGCGCCTCACCCCTCCGATCCGCATGACCCTCGAGCGCTCGCTGGCCTGGATCCAGGACGACGAGCTGATGGAAGTCACGCCGAAGTCGATCCGCCTGCGCAAGACCTACCTCGATCCCAACGAGCGCAAGCGCTTCGAGCGTTCGGGCGGCGTCGCGTAAAACGCTACTCATTCGAAGAGAAACGAAAAGGCCGGGCATCGCCCGGCCTTTTCCGTTCATACTGCCAACAAGGCTCGCCTCGATGCCGTTTCGCCTTCCCCGATCGTGAGGTGGGATCGGACGTGGGCTTCAACATGAGAGGCTGGAGTGGATAGAGGCCTCACTCTTCCTTCGCCCGCTCTCGCAAGAGGTACTTTTGCACCTTGCCGGTCGAGGTCTTGGGGAGCTCGCCAAAAACGATCTTGCGGGGCAGCTTGTAGCCAGCGAGTCGTTCGCGACACCAGGCAATCAGCGCATCGGCTTCCACGGTCGCGCCGGCTTTGAGTTCCACGAAGGCCATCGGGGTCTCGCCCCATTTTTCGTCGGGTCGCGCCACTACAGCGGCGGCCGAGACGGCGGGGTGGCGGAACAGAGCATCCTCGACCTCAATGGAGGAAATGTTCTCGCCGCCTGAGATGATGATGTCCTTCGATCGGTCCTTGAGCTGGATGTAGCCGTCAGGATGCTTCACTCCGAGGTCGCCAGAGCGGAACCAGCCACCGGCGAAGGCAGCCTGAGTGGCGGAGGGGTTCTTGAGGTAGCCACGCATCACCACATTGCCGCGAAACATCGCCTCGCCCATGGTTTCACCATCGGAGGGTACGGATTCGCAGGTCTCCGGGTCTCGGATGTCGAAGCCTTCGAGCACAGGGTACCGCACGCCTTGTCGCGCCATCCTGGCCGCTTTCGCCTCGTCATCAAGAGCGTCCCAGTCGCGATGCCAAGCATTCACGACTGCGGGGCCGTACGTCTCGGTAAGGCCATAGAGGTGCGTGACGTCGAAGCCAGCCTTGCCCATGGCAGCGAGCACCGCCTGTGGCGGGGGCGCAGCCGCCGTGAGGAAGGCGACCCGGCGGGGGAGGGGGCGACGCTCGTCCTCGGACGCATTCAGAAGAAGCTGCATCACGACTGGCGCCCCGCACAGATGGGTGACACCGTGCTCCGCCAGTGCCGCGTAGAGTGTGCCCGCCCTGACCTGCCGGAGGCAGACATGGGTGCCAGCGACGACGGACAACGTCCACGGGAAGCACCAGCCATTGCAGTGGAACATGGGCAGCGTCCAGAGATAGACAGGGTGCTGCCCGAGCTGACCGGTTATGACGTTGCCGAGCGAGAGAAGGGCCGCACCGCGGTGGTGATAGACCACGCCTTTAGGGTCGCCCGTCGTGCCGGAGGTGTAGTTCAGCGAGATCGCATCCCACTCGTCCGCCGGCATGGCCCAGTCCTGTGCCGGATCCCCTTTTTCAAGAAACGCCTCGTAGCCAATCTGCCCGAGGATCGTGCCGTCCCCGGTATAGACCGGATCGTCGACATCAATGACCAGTGGGCTCACTCCCGCCCGTTCCAGGGCGGCACTAACGACGCGACTGAACTCACGATCCGCAATCAATACCTTGGCTTCGCCGTGGTCGAGACAGAAGGCGAGACCTGCAGGATCGAGGCGGGTGTTCAAGGTGTTGAGCACGGCGCCATTCATCGGTATCCCGTAATGACACTCGATCATTTCGGGCGTGTTGGCGAGCATGACGGCGACCGTGTCCCCGCGTCCGATACCGTGCGCCGTCAGTGCGGCAGCAAGTCGTCTGCTCCGTGCATACAGTTCGGCATAGGTTCGGCGCAGAGGGCCATGAATGACGGCGATATGTTCGGGAAAGACACGCGCCGAACGGTCCAGGTAGTTCAGCGGCGTCAGCGGCTGATAGTTCGCCGGATTCCGGTCGAGGTCCCGATCATAGATCGAAAGCTCAACCTGTGAGGCTGTAGTGGTCGCCATGGATGTATCTCCCTGTCGCGCATCGTATCAGGAGATCGACATCCGACAATCGACCGTTCGATACGGCGAGCCGAATTGGATCGCCACACCGAACGAAACCTATAGATCGCTCGTGCTATGCTTTGAAAAGCGGAAGGAAGACACCAACTCTCAACCCCCGCCCGGATCAGTCTCGTCGTCGGGTGTCGTGCCGCCCTTTGAACCTTTGCCGGGCGTGGGCCCTTCACCCGGCTTGCCGTCGGTCTTTTCATTGGGATCCATGACGGCGTCGGGGGCCGAATTGGCTGGCTTACCCGTATTCTTTGCGGTGTTACTCTCGGTCTCGCTCATGGCTGCCCACCTTCTCGAGTGATCTTCAATCCTGCCGGCGATCGGATTGCCCGTTAGACGAGCCGCCTACCGGCGCCGGGTTTCGACCCTTCTGACCGCCGGCCTCGTTCCAGTTCTGATTACGCTCGGCATCTGTGACGCCACCGACCCCCTGATCGCGCGCTGCCTCCTGTTCGGGCGTTTGTCGGCCGCCCCCGACGGCGGGTGCACCCTGCGAGCCGACATCGTCGTCGGGCTTGCGCGTCGCTGCATCGGTGGGATTATCCTTCTCGCTCACGCGCCGTCCTCCGAATCTTTGCCGACCGGTGCGGTCGCGCGGTCGAGAGCCTCCGACACGGTGCTCGTCTGGGAAGCATCGCCAATATGGCGCAGGTTCTCTGGTGGCGTCTCGGCCTCGGTGGCCTCGGTGGCGTCCTGGCGCGGTGTGCCGGAAGCGATGCGCGCAGCTTCGGCTTGGCCTGACGGATCACTCTTCAGGTCGTGCTGGGTCCGGGCGGGAGTACCGATGTCGCGGGCATCGTCCTGGCCGAGACCCTGTCCATTGCGATCGCTGTAAGCGTCGAAATCCTTCAGCGAGGGGCGCTCGCGCTGCTCGTTGCTCATGGTTTCCTCCAATGTTGGAGGTTCAACCTGTCGAAGGCTCGTGAGGTTGCCTGACGCTTGGAGAGCTCACTCCCTTCGGGGGACGACGCGCAGAAAAAAGGCGCTCCCGTGAGGGAGCGCCGATGATCGGGATGGGTCCGAGAAGAGGTTAGATCCCTTCGAAGAGTGCGGACGAGATGTAACGTTCGGCGAAGGAGCACGCGACGGTAACAATGCGCTTGCCCTGGAATTCCGGACGTGCCGCCAGCTTTAGCGCTGCAGCGACGTTGCCGCCTGTGGAGATGCCGCCGGGAATACCTTCCAGCTTGGCGAGGAGCCGCGCCGTGTCGAAAGCTTCCTGGTTCGATACGGTGATGACCTCATCGATGACCTCACGGTCGAGATTACCCGGGATGAAGCCGGCGCCAATTCCCTGGATCTTGTGCGGGCCAGGCTGACCGCCGGAGATCACCGGGGAATCCGTCGGCTCGACGGCGATGACCTTGAGGTTCGGCAGGCGAGGCTTCAGCACGGAGCCGACGCCCGTGATCGTTCCGCCCGTGCCGACACCGGCGACAAAGGCGTCGAGTTGGCCCTGCGTATCGTTCCAGATCTCCTCGGCTGTCGTCTTGCGATGGATCTCGGGATTCGCCGGGTTCGAGAATTGCTGCGGCATGATCGAGCCAGGGATCTCGTTGAGAAGCTCCTCGGCCTTGCTGATCGCTCCCTTCATGCCCTGCGGACCGGGCGTGAGGGCCAGTTCCGCGCCGAGGAAGGCCAGCATCTTGCGGCGCTCCAGGGACATGGTCTCGGGCATGACGAGAATCAGGCGGTAGCCGCGCGCCGCCGCCACGAAGGCCAGGGCGATTCCGGTATTTCCAGAGGTAGGCTCCACCAGCGTGCCGCCGGGCTTCAGCTGGCCGGAGGCTTCGAGGGCGTCGATCATGTTGACGCCGATACGATCCTTAACGCTCGCGATCGGGTTGAAGAACTCGAGCTTCAGCAGGATTTCGGCATCGACGCCGCGCTCCTTGGTGATTCGGTTGAGCCGGACGAGGGGCGTGTTGCCGATCGTCTCCGTGATCGAGCCGTAGATATGGCCGTGGCCGGGTTTGCGGGACTGCGAGGGGCTAGTGTCGGCCATGACGAAATCTCCTGAGCGGCGTTTATGCGTTGTGCAGGCATCGATCGACCTTGCACACGGTGCGCGCCGGGATATCGCGTCGTCCTAGGCGAAGCAATCGCTCATAGACTTAACGCAAAGACAAATCTTCTCTGTCGTCAAGTGCGAGTGTTGCCAGTAGACATTTTCATTTGCTTGATGCGTTGTCTGTGGGACATTGTTCTCCGGCGCCGCCTTCTATCCCGTCCCGTGAAGTATCTGCTCGGTCGCGCCCCAGCCAAAGCGGCGAAGAGGCGGCGCCTACGAAAACAGGATCATCGCGGAGAGCACGAGAAAAGTCGCACAAAGCGGTGCCGACAATGCGATCCGGAATGCGGCCGGATGCAGGCTCGGCGAGCAAGTGTAGATCATCTCTTCGGAGACGCCATGCCGGACGATACTGCCGGTCGCCCATTCAAGCCGCTTCACCATTTCGCGTCCCCTGCGCTCAGCCGTGATGGGCAGAAAGCGACAGGGGCATTCAACGAGGGGTAAAGCTGAAGCCGCGACCTTGGATCGTCGTCAATGCGATCTTAAAGAGAGGCTGACGATTGCGACGGAGTCGGTACTGGCCCCGGCCCGGCCCGGTCTCGTTCTCTGCGACGGCTCTACCAGACCCGAAGACTTCGGAGGTTTAGCCGAGATGCCAAACGACCCGCGCGCCCGGGCCCGTGCCTGTCTGCATGCCGATTCCCGAAAGCATGGGAGGCGCTTCGTCCGGGCGATCCAGTTGCACCGCCGGTGGTCGCAGGGCTCATGGCTCGGCTGTGCGGGGCAGCCGGCATCAGCAGTAGTCGCTGAAGCAGGTCGCAGACTGTAACGACACTGCCAGCCCCGGGGAAATCTCTCATGGTCCGCTCTACGGCCCGTTAGACGAGCCGTAAAAAGTGGGTGTCTTGCCGCCCCGCGTTTTCACGAGGGACGGTATGGTCGGCAATTGCCGGTCAAGCGCAGAGATTTAGAGCGCGCGGTCGAACTTCAGTTCGCCCTTCTGGCTCTTGATCACCAGCTGCGAGCCTACGAGGTCCCATTGGGCAGCGGTTCGCAGGGCGATGAAGAAATCCTGCTCGCTCGCTCCGGTACCCTTGTCGCAAGGCTTCTTCGTCAAGGCGAGGGGGCCGACCGCAAGATGCTGCTCGCGCAGGGGGAAGGCCGTGGCGGCGAAGGTGTTGCACCCGCCATAGCCGCGTGCGCGATACTGCTTGTCGATGATGAAGCTCGGCCGGTCGGTGCCGTTGAACGGCTTGCCGTTCAGGCTCACGGCAGTCCAAGTCGCGTCGAGGGGAAACATCTTTTCCTGAGCCTTGGCGGCCGGAACATACTGTTTCTTCTCTGGCTTCTCGCGATTGTCCTTGCCGAAACCCGTGACGTTGGATCCCTGCGCCATTGCCTCCGTCATCGGCATCCCTGCCGTCGCGGCAAAAGCCATCACGGCGAACAGCATCGCTCTCATCGTCAGGCCCTCCTTCGTCATCATCAATCGAACTCGCGTCGTCGCGCGCCTCACCCCGGTTTCGAGGCGTGATCATTTGGACCGTGCGCCACACACCAGGGTCGGCGTCGGCCGATGCGTCGCGTGGACAGGGTGCAACCGCCCTTCGGATAAGATTCCAGCACAAATATGGTCAAGACTGCGGGCGGCGAGATTTCATGATCATCCCCTCCTAAACGACGTTCCATGCTTGCTGTACGTGAACTATCCCGATGCCAGTCTCGTTAAGCCAGCTTAGAGGCTGCGGCAGGTGGAGCGCCGCCGAGGAAGGGGAGAGTTTCCGTGTCGGGACTGGACGAGAGCGGGCGTGGTGGATCAGGGCTGAATACGATGAGCCCTGCGCAATCGCGGGCCGCCCGCGGAATGCTGGGCTGGTCGGAAGCGGATCTCGCTGGCAGGGTCGGACTCGCAGAGCAGGATGTGAAGGATTTCGAGAGCGGAGCCAACGATCCTGCCTCGGGGCAGATCGAGGCGCTGAGAAGTGCTCTGATGAGCGCCGGCATCGTCTTTCACGAGGGGCGCGAGAACGGTGTGAGCCTACGCGCTAAGGGCGGAGACGAAGGTACGCGGCTCTCCTCGCTGACCACCGAAAACGATCACTGAAGTCCACAAAGGAAACCTTCGGGGCTCCGGGAATCGGTACTGAGTGAATGCGTTACGCGCCGCCTCGTCCCATGGCGAGAGCTTTCAAATCGAACGCGGGATCGGCGGCCTCGTCTGGCGTTGGTGAAAGGCCGCGCGCGATGATCCGACGGGCGGCCATGTGCTCGGTCGCCGAATCCACCGTCTCGATTCCTGTCAGGTATGCATCGCGATAGCGGAACACCGCGAAGCCTCCGGCGGTCGGGCGCCGTACCGAAACATCGCCTGGCAATGGCAACCCCACCATTTGCAGTTTGTGTCCGCCCTGATCGCTCCAGAACCACGGGACGGCATCGTAGGGCGCCGGGCGTCCGGCGATGCGGGCGGCGACACAACGTGCCTGGTCGATCGCGTTTTGGACGGATTCTACGCGCGCCACGCCATGCGCGGCGAAACGTGTTGGAAACCTGGCGCAATCGCCGATAGCCGAGATCGACGGATCGTCGGTGACGAGGACAGGATCGACGACGATGCCGTCTTCTACACGGAGCCCCGCCTCGGCTGCGAGCTCCTGGTTCGGAAGCACACCGATGCCGATCAGGACCAGATCCGCCGGGCACGCGGTGCCGTCGGACAGGCGGAGGGCCTCGACCCGACCGGTGCGGCCCTCGATGGCCTGGACGCCGCTGCCAAACAAGAAGCGGATACCGGCTTTCTCGTGAGTCTCTCGGAAGAAAGCGGCGATGGGTTCGGACACGGCCCGCGCCATGGGTCGGTCGGCGGCTTCGATGACGGTGACGCAAAGACCACGGGCGGCGCAGATACTGGCGAATTCGAGCCCGATGAACCCCGCACCGACGATGGCAATGTTGCGCGCCTCGCCGATGGCCTCCTGGATCCGATCTGCATCCGTGATCGAGCGCAACTGGTAGACGCCCGCAAGTTCGGCTCCCGATACGGGAAGAGGCCGGTTCCGAGAACCTGTGGCGAGGACGAGATGATCGTAGGCAATCTCGCGTCCGTCGCCGAGGCGGATTCGGCGCCCGCCACGGTCGATCGAGACGGCCATGGACGAGGTTTCGCAGCCGATGCGGTGCTCCACATAGAAGCCGGGTGCGCGCAGGAACAGGCCGGCGGCGTCCACCTTGCCAGCGAGATAGGCTTTCGAGAGCGGCGGTCGCTGATAGGGAGGGATCGGCTCGTCGCCGATCATCGTCACCGGTCCGTCGAAGCCCGACTCCCGAAGGGAGGCTGCCGCCTGCAAGCCGGCCTGACCGGCACCGATGATGACGATCCCGCCCTCGTTCACGCCTCGAACTCCGCGGTCACCGGGCTGACGGCTGGCGACAGCGCCAGACGCGGCAGTTTCCGCCCGCCTTCCTTCACCGTGAAATCCCAGAATGCCGCCGCCGCCGGACCCAGCACCTTGTCGGCGCGGCGGACCACGTACCAGTCGCGACGGATCGGCAATCCCTGCACGTCGAGCAGGATCATGCGACCGCTTTCAACCTCGGCCGCTACCGTGTGGGCGGAGATGAGTGCGATACCGAGTCCGGCCATCACCGCCTGCTTGATCGTCTCGTTCGATCCCGAATCGATTCCGAGCTTCGCGCGCTGAATCATAATGCCCGACATGAACTCCTCGAACACCGTGCGGGTGCCGGACCCTTCCTCGCGAACCAGGAAGGATTCCTCGGCCAGATCCGCCCGCGTAAGATTGGTGCGCGTGCTGAAGCGATGGTTTGGCGCGGCGATGATGACGAGCGGATGTGCGCCGAACATCTCGGCCTCGATAGCGAAATCGCGGGGCGGCCGGCCCATGATCGCGAAGTCGATCTCGTAGTTGCGCAGGGCCTCGACCATGGCGCCGCGATTGCCGACTACGAGGTTGATCTCCACCGCTGGAAAGCGCGCGACGAAGCCGGCGATGATCTGAGGCGTAAAGTACTTGGCCGTCGAGACCACTCCCATGGCGACCCGGCCGCCGCTCCCGCCCTTGAGGGTCTGGAGCTTGTCGGCGCAGGTTTCGAGCACGGTGTTGATGCTGTCGATTGCCCAGAGCATTTCGCGCCCGGCATCGGTGGGTTTCAGGCCCGTCGGCGTACGGTCGAACAGGAGCAGCCCCGCCTCCTCCTCGAGCTGGCGGATGCGCGCGTAAAGCGCCGCCGAGGTGACGTTGAGTTCCTGGGCCGCGCGGGTCATCGTTCCGAGGCGGGCGACCGCTGCGACGGCTTGGAGTTGCTTGAGCGAGAGGTTGCGCATTCGCCGTTTTTAGTTTTTTTGGAACTGCCCGCAAGTTTTTTCATAATTCCTTCTTTGCACGGGGATTGCCCGTCTGGCGCTCTGGTTGATGGCAGCGCTATCGTGCAAAGGGCGCTATCAGGCCGTGGAAGCTTGATGCCGGGTTGGGCGCTGAATGGCCGGGTTCTCCCGGCAGGTCGATGAAGAGGACGTGAGCCGATGTCGTTGGGGTCTCTGGAGATCGGGTCTCGTCTCGATGCATGCCTCGCTCAGGCCGTTGCGGCCAATCCGGCCCTGACCGATGTGGCGGCCGTGATCGCGGCCTGCGCCGAAGCGGCCGTGGATGTGAGCGAGGTCATCGGTCGCGGCGCCCTGGGCGGTGGCGATCTCGCTGCGCAAGGCGAGCAGAATAGCGACGGCGACGTTCAGAAGGCCCTCGACGTCCTAGCCCACGAGCGTTTCACCGAGGCTCTGCGCGGTGCGCCGGTGGCGGAGGTTGCCTCGGAAGAGGCGGAGGGGATCATGCTCCTGAACGCGGGCGCCCCCCTTGCCGTCGCGATCGATCCCCTGGACGGCTCTTCCAACATCGGCGTCAACATGGCGGTGGGGTCGATCTTCGGCATCCGTCCGGTCGCCGCCACTCCGGATAATCCGGCCGGTTCCTTCACGACACCCGGTACGGCACAGCTCGCCGCCGGCTTCGTCACCTACGGCCCGGCGACGTCCCTTGTCGTTACCCTGGGCTTCGGCACGCAAATCTACACCCTCGATCGGGCCGAGCGCGTATTCCGCCTTACCAGCCCGCGGATCGAAGTCGTGGCGACAGCCAAGGAATACGCAATCAACGCCTCGAATGCCCGTCATTGGGACACGCCGGTCAAGGCGTATATCGAGGATTGTCTGGCCGGCGCTGACGGCCCCCTCGACAAGAACTTCAACATGCGCTGGCTCGGCTCGCTGGTGGCGGACGCCCAGAGGGTTCTCATCCGCGGCGGAGTGTTCCTGTATCCAGGCGACAACCGGAAGGGCTATGCCCAGGGTCGTCTGCGCCTCCTCTATGAGGCAGCTCCCATCGCGATGCTGATGGAACAGGCCGGAGCCGCCGCCACGGACGGTGCCAACCGCATCCTCGACATCAGTGCCACCGGCATTCACGAGCGCGTTCCCTTGGTCTTCGGATCGACCGAGGAAGTCGCCTGCGTCGCGAAGTACTACGGCGGCCGCAATCCCGCTGCCGGCCGTTCACCCCTGTTCGGCCAGCGCGGCCTGATGCGCGGCTGACAGGGCGGAGACTAGAACCGGTCGGGCATCGTTCATGTCGGCGCGTCACCCCATCATCTCGGTGACCGGCTCGTCCGGGGCCGGCACGACGTCCGTACGCAACACGTTCGAGCAGATCTTCCGCCGCGAGGATGTCAGTGCTGTCTATATCGAGGGCGACGCGTTCCACGCCCTCGATCGCAATGCCATGCGCAAGGCGATGGCGGAGGAGCCGACGCTCAGCCATTTCGCGCCACGCGCCAATCTTCTCCCCGAACTGGAGGAGGTGTTCCGCACCTATGGCGAATCAGGCATCGGGCGGACGCGTCATTACGTCCACGACGCCGCCGACGCTCAGGCGTATGGGGCAGAGCCCGGCACGTTCACCCCCTGGGAGGATTTCCAGCCGGGTTCGGATCTGCTGTTCTACGAGGGACTCCACGGTTGCGTGGTCGACGACAATGTCGACATGGCCCGCTACGCCGATCTCAAGATCGGCGTAGTACCGGTGATCAACCTCGAATGGATTCAGAAGCTGCACCGGGACCGCTCGTTCCGCGGTTATTCCACCGAGGCGGTCACCGACGTCATCCTGCGGCGCATGCCGGATTACGTGCAGACGATCTGCCCGCAATTCACCTGGACGGACATCAACTTCCAGCGCGTACCCACGGTCGACACGTCGAACCCGTTCATCGCCCGCTGGATTCCCACCGCCGACGAATCGATGGTGGTCATCCGCTTCAAGGACCCGAAGGGCATCGATTTTTCCTACCTGATCTCGATGATCCAGGGCTCCTTCATGAGCCGCGCCAATTCCATTGTGATCCCGGGCGGCAAGCTCGATATCGCCATGCAACTCATCCTCACGCCGATCATCATGCAATTGGTTGAGCGCAAGCGCCGGCTTGCCTGAGACCGCCGAACGTCCGGGCTCATGCTCTTGCCGGACCGACAGAGTGAACGAGATAGTCCGAATGACGACCCGCATGACCGGCCCCATCATCTCCCCGTCAATCCTCTCGGCTGACTTCGCCGCCCTTGGCAAGGAGGTTCGCGCGGTGTCCGAGGCGGGGGCGGACTGGATTCATCTCGACGTGATGGACGGGCATTTCGTGCCCAACATCACCTTCGGGCCCGATGTGGTGAAAGCGCTCCGGCCCCACAGCGACAAGGTGTTCGACGTTCATCTGATGATCGCGCCGGCCGACCCGTATCTCGCGGCGTTCGCCGAGGCGGGAGCGGATGCGATTTCGGTCCATGTGGAGGCCGGCCCGCACATTCACCGCTCGCTCCAGACTATTCTGAACCTCGGAAAGCGCGCCGGAATCGCGCTGAATCCGGGCACCCCTGCGAGCGCCATCGAACCCTTGATCGACATGGTCGACCTCGTCCTGGTGATGACGGTGAATCCAGGGTTCGGAGGGCAGAGTTTCATCCCTTCGACGCTCGAGACCATCGCCCGGATCAAGGCGATGAGCGCCGGACGCGACATCGATATCGAGGTGGATGGCGGCATCACGCCCGAGAATGTGGGCCTCGCCGCTGCCGCCGGAGCCAACGCGTTCGTGGCCGGCAGTGCCGTATTCAAGGGCGGGCCCGCCGGCTATGCCGGGCGCATCGCCGCCATCCGGGCGGGCGCCAGCGGCACCGTCGCATGCTGAAGGCGCTGATCTTCGACGTCGACGGGACACTCGCCGAGACCGAGGACCTGCACCGACAGGCATTCAACCGGGCCTTCGCCGAACTGGGGCTCGACTGGAACTGGTCGCCGGAGGCCTATGCCGACCTTCTCACCGTCATGGGCGGGAAGGAGAGGCTCGCGCATTACGTGCGGACCGAGCATGGCGAGCCGGATGCGCAGCGTCGCGTCCAGATGAGCGAGATCCACGACCGCAAGACCAGGATCTATGGCGATCTCGTCACGCAGGGGGCGCTCGCCCTGCGCCCTGGCATTGCGCGCCTGGTCGAGGAGGCGAAACGCGCGGGCCTACGTCTCGCGGTGGCCAGCACCACGAGCAGGCCCAATATCGATACCTTGATCGCCGTGAATTTCCCCGAGGGCAATCCGTTCGACGCCATCGCCTGCGGCGACGAGGCCGAGCGCAAGAAACCCCATCCAGACGTGTTCGTGCTCGCCCTGAAGCGCCTCGGAGTCGAGCCGGGCGAGGCCATTGCCTTCGAGGATTCCGCCCCTGGCATCCGCTCTGCCCTGGATGCCGGCCTGCCGGTCATCGCCACGCGCAGCCTCTATACCGGTGGCCACAGCCTGGAGGGCGCGTTCTCGGCCGTCTCCGATCTCGGCGAGAGGGAGGCGCCGCATAGCCATCTCGCCGGATCGGCATGGCCCGGCGACGTCGTCACTCTCGCGGCGTTGAAGGACTGGCACGCCCGGCACGCGGGGTGACCCCTTTCGCGGGCCGCGGAAACAAAGTCGAGCCCGCGACGATGCCGAGGCAGGCGGTAAAGGCGAGGCGCCACCAGGGCCGCACCGCGCCGCCGTTTCCTTCGTCTGCCATCGCTTCTGTCCCCGTTGCGAGGAGAGAAACTCCCCTGCCGCATCAACGCCGGGGCCCTCACCGCGTTGCCTCGATGAGCGGACCCGGCCTATAACCCGGCCCAACCCCGCTGCGGTGACGCGCGCGCGCACTTCCGCTCCACCTCTGACACGACCCAAGGTCACGCTATGGCCGGCCATTCCCAGTTCAAGAACATCATGCACCGCAAGGGCCGCGTCGATGCGGTCCGTTCCAAGATCTTCGGCAAGCTCGCCCGCGAGATCACGGTTGCGGCCAAGCTCGGCATGCCCGACCCGGCGATGAATGCGCGCCTGCGCGCCGCCATCATCGCGGCACGGGCCGAGAACGTGCCCAAGGACAATATCGAGCGCGCGATCAAGAAGGCCTCGGGCGCCGACGCCGAAAGCTACGACGAGATCCGCTACGAGGGTTACGGCCCGGGGGGCGCTGCCCTCATCGTCGAGGCGCAGACCGACAACCGCAACCGTACCGCCTCCGACGTGCGCTCGGCCTTCACCAAATCCGGCGGCAGTTTGGCCGAGACGGGCGCCGTTTCTTTCATGTTCGACCATGTCGGCGTGGTGGAGTTCGACGCCAAGGTGGCGGATGCCGACACGATGCTCGAGGCTGCCATCGAGGCGGGCGCCGACGATGTGCGTTCCTCCGAGGATGGCCACGAGATCACCTGCGCCCAGGATTCCTACGGCGAGGTCTCCAAGGCCCTGGAGGCCCGATTCGGCGAACCGCGCCGCACGGCCCTGATCTGGAAGGCCCAGAACACGATCGAGGTCGACGACGAGACCGGCGAGAAGCTGATCCGCCTCGTGGAGGTCATCGAAGATCAGGACGACGTGCAGAACGTCTACGTCAATTTCGCTCTCTCCGACGCTCTGGTCGCCAAGCTCGAAGGGTGAGCGGCCCGGAGCCACAAGCGATCATTCCAGATCCGATAGTCCCCCTCGTGATGGCGGATCCGGGATTCACTCTGGTGCCGCGCGTGCTCGGCTGATCCGGCATCCGCTTCGTTCGAGCGGAGCCAGGATCAGGCTGCTTTTACGATGTCGAGGAAGCGGTTGACCAACGCCGGCGCGTCAGCGTTCCGAGTCCCGCCAGAACGGTTGCCGCCAGGATCGGCCCTGTCGGAACGTTCCCGCTGAACTGAGCTCCGGGCCCGGCGATCGGCAGGATTAGCCAGAGGCAGATGCTCAGGAATCAGTCGGAGCTCCGCCGGCAAGTCTCGATATCCGCATTGGAATTCTGATTTTTCGGATACGTCGGGCTTATGGAACGGGAGCTTACGCGCGCGTCGCCGGTATCCGCGACGAGCTACGCGCTGGAGACGTAGAGACGGGCGACGAGATCCGGTGGGACGGCGGTGACCACGACGCTGTGGGTCCGTCCCCCCATGGATAGGATCGTT
Organism: Methylobacterium sp. SD274; assembly: GCF_017355285.1. Classification (NCBI taxonomy): domain Bacteria; kingdom Pseudomonadati; phylum Pseudomonadota; class Alphaproteobacteria; order Hyphomicrobiales; family Methylobacteriaceae; genus Methylobacterium; species Methylobacterium sp. SD274. The sequence goes on from NZ_JADIJP010000014.1 coordinate 26,903, forward strand.
TCCCGCCAGCTCAGGCGACGAGGGCGGCAATGTCTTGCCCATGCCATCGCCCATGCCTTGGCACAAGACTTCGTTCACGATATGTCCTTAACGCTCAGATCGGCGCGGCGCTCGCGCCCGGACCTGTCCAACCCATGATTTTGTCACCTCTGGTTTTGAGCGCATGACCGGCTCCGTCCGCATCCTCGGCATCGATCCCGGCCTGCGCCGGACCGGCTGGGGTCTCATCTCCGTCGTCGGGACGAAGCTGACCTATGTCGATTGCGGCGTGGTGACGTCGGATGGGGACCTACCTCTCGCCCTGCGCCTGCGGGAATTGCACGAGGGCATCACCCGCGTCGTGTCGGGTTTCTCGCCCGACGAGGTCGCCGTGGAGGAGACCTTCGTCAACAAGGACGCGCAGGCGACGCTGAAGCTCGGCCATGCCCGCGCTATCGCCCTGCTGGTGCCGGCTCTGGCGGGTCTGCCGGTCTCCGAATACGCCGCCAACCTGGTGAAGAAGACCGTCTGCGGCTCGGGCCATGCCGAGAAGGTGCAGATCCAGGCGATGGTGAAGTTTCTGATGCCCAAGGCCGAGTTCAAGACGGCGGATGCCGCCGATGCCCTCGCCATCGCCGTCACCCATGCCAATCATCGCGGTGCGCATGCGCTGAAGAAGCTCCACGCTCCCGTCGCCGGGGTGAGCGGGCTTGCCGCCGCCCGGATCGCGGCGGCTCTGGCGAAGAGGTGAGCATGTCCTCTCCCGGCGCTGGGCGCGGGGAGAGGGGGCTTTACGTCCTGGGCGGGTTTACTGGGCCTTGAACTCGCCCTCCAGGCGCAGGCTCACTTCGTCGCTCACTGCCGGCACGAAGGCCGAGACACCGAAATCCGAACGCTTGATCACGGCCCAGCCATCGAAGCCCACGGTGTAGCGCTTGTCGACGGGGTTGGTGCCGGCTTGGTTGAACGTGGCGTCGAAGGAGACGGGTTTCGTCACACCTTTCAGGGTAAGGGTGCCGGTGATCCGCGCCGTGGTCGGGCTGGTGGGCTCCACCAGGGTCGCCGTGTAGGTGGCGGTGGGGAACTTGGCCGTGTCGAAGAACTCGGGGGCCTGGAGATGCTTGTTCAAGGCATCGTTGAGGCCGTTGATGCTGGCCATGCCGATGGTGACGCTGAGCTGGCTCTTTGCCGGCTCCTTCGGATCGAGAACGGCCTTGGCCGCCACATCGGTGATCTGCCCATAATAGGTCGAGTAGCCGAGATGAATCACCGACCAGGTGATCTTGCCGTGTGCCGGATCGAGCACGTAGGTGCCGGGCTTGACCTGGGTCGGGTCGCGCGACGGACCGGCATCAGGTGGCGTCTCCTGCGCGTAGGCGCAGGGCGAGGCCAGAAGCAGGAGGGCGAGGAGGCGCGTGCGCATCATGCGGTCACTTTCTCTATGGCTGGTCGGACAGGAGGGCCGGTCCCTGATAAGACCCTGTCTCTGATGACGAGATGATGCATGATCGGCAAGCTGAAGGGTGTGGTGGATTCCTACGGAGAGGATTTCGTGATCCTCGACGTGCAGGGGGTCGGCTACGTGGTGCATTGTTCCGCCCGGACCTTGCAGCGGATGCCGGGCGCGGGCGAGGCCGCCTCTCTCGCCATCGAGACCCATGTCCGCGAGGACATGATCCGGCTCTATGGTTTCCGCTCCGATGCCGAGCGCGAATGGTTTCGCCTGCTTCAGACCGTGCAGGGGGTCGGCTCAAAGGTGGCGCTAGGCTTGCTCTCCGTGCTGGAGCCGGAGGCCCTCGCCACCGCCATCGCCATGGGTGACAAGACCGCCATCGCCCGCGCCCCTGGGGTCGGGCCACGCCTCGCCGCCCGGCTCACCGCCGAATTGAAGGACAAGGCCCCCGCCTTCGCGCCGATCGACCCCGCCGTCCTGGCCCTCTCCGGAGCGGTGGAGGATCGAACCGCGCCTCAGCCCGCCGCCGATGCCATCTCGGCCCTGGTCAATCTCGGTTACGCCCCGGTCCAGGCCTCCGCCGCCATCGCCGCCGCGATGAAGGGAGCCGGTGAGGGCGCCGAAGCCAAGACCCTTATCCGCCTTGGCCTGCGCGAACTCGCCCGGTGAATCGGATGGTCCAAGGTGCAAATCCGCGTCCGGCTCGACGCCTGTTTTAACGGTTTATGCTACATAGTTGCCCATCGTCCCACGGGAGAACCAGCTTTCGTCCTTCCGGTAAACTGTCTAATCCGCTATCGACCGGAGCCCCGACCGGGCGGACCGCGCTCCGGGATTGAATATGACGGGCTTCTGGACATTCCTGGCGACCGCGCTGGTCTCCTGCGCGGCAGTGGCACCGGCGCTGGCCGCCGATCCGGCCGGCGCGCAGCCACCCGTTCCGGATGCGCCTTCGACGTTCTTTCTCTTTACCGATACCCAGGTGAGCTACCACTACCAGTTCCCCGCCGCCGAGCCGGGTATACGGGTGCGGGACGCCGACGGGTCGTTCCGCTCGCGCGGTATCCCCAAACAGATCTTCAATGTCGCGCATGCCAATGCCTGGGCCTACGGCACCAATCTGTTCTCGCTCGACATCCTGAAATCCGGAACGCAGGAGCGAGCCGGTACCACCAACGCGCCTGGCGGGTTCCTGCTTCGCGATGAGGGTGCGACGGAAGTCTACGGCCTCTACCGCGGCACACTCAGCCTCAACGCGCTCACCGGGACCAAGGCGTTCGTGGTGCCCGGCCTCGTCAAGGACATCTCCCTGTCCTACGGGTTCGACGCCAACACGAAGGATACCGCCTTCGGCCCCCGCAAGCGCAACGTCGTCGGCGGTCTTAACCTTTCCTTCGACGTGCCGGCCGGTTTTCTCAACGCCTCGGTCCATGCCTACAAGGAGTGGAACCGCAACGGCTTCAATCCCTATCCGAACCGGGACATCAGCTACGACACCGTCCCCGAGATCGAGATCGCCTATAGCTTCCCGCTGGCCTTCACCGGCCTGCCGCTCAGCGTCACCGGCATCAACAACATTGTCCTGCCCAAGGGGCGCGGTGTCCGTAACCCAGCGATCTTCGCCTTCAATCGAGAGACGGGGCTCGAATTCGTCTCCCGCACCAATCTGGTGCTCGACCTCGGCAAGCTCGTCTACGACCAGCCCAACCGCGTCGATGTGTTCATCGGCTTCCAGTACTGGCTGAACAAGTTCGGCAATCTCGAAACGGCGACCCTGAAGGGTACGGAAGAGAAGAGCTTCCTCGCTGGCGTCGCGTTCCACGTCTTCTGAGCGGGTTCGTCCCCGCCAGAATATTCGCTGCCGCGAGGACGGTCGCGGTACCGATGGCCACGGCTGTGTGACCGGCCCGACTTCGACCCGAGAGACTGCGCCCCAGAGACGGTGTTGCACGCCCATGGGGCTGGCTCCTGTCGTCGCAGGCAGGTCCGCGCGCCTTGCGCAAAAATCCCATGCCAGTTAAGTTATTGAGAATGCATTAGATTTTAAGAGTTCTAAAGAGGCGCTCAAGTCGATGCACGAAACGGGGAATCTGCCTCGCGCACGATTCTTTCGTGGTCGATCGAAGCCTCTCATCCCGTCCAGCGAGCTGTCATGATCGTCTGTTCCTGTAACGTGTTGTCCGACGGCGCCGTCCGCGCCTGCCTCAAGGATGGGCCTGATTGTCCGCGCACCCCGGCACAGGTCCAGGCCTGTCTCGGTTGCAGCCCGAAATGCGGTCGCTGCGCCCGGACGATCCGCTCGATCATGCAGGCGGCCCTGCAGGGTGCTCTGCAAGACGCCGTGGCGGAAGCCGGCCATGCGTGCGGAACGGGTTGCGCCAGCGCTTGTAGTTTGGTTCAATTCCAAACTGCGGAGGAGGGGATCGCCGCCTGAGGGCCTGTGCGAGGCTCCACGCTCCCCTTCATGCTTGAGAAGCTGAACGGGAGTGAGTGTTATGAAGGGTGATGTGAAGGTCGTCGAGTACCTCAATCGAGGTCTCCGCAGCGAGCTGACGGCCGTGAGCCAGTACTGGCTCCATTTCCGGATGCTGAACGACTGGGGCTACATCGACCTCGCCAAGTTCTGGCGTAAGGAATCAATCGAAGAGATGAACCATGCCGACCGGTTCATCGACCGGATCCTGTTCCTCGACGGGTTTCCGAACCTGCAAGAGCTCGATCCGCTGCGGATCGGCCAGAATATCGAAGAGATCATTGCCTCCGATCTCGCGGCCGAGACCGAGGCCCGCGCGCTCTATCTTGAAGCCGCGCAGTATTGCGATTCGATCAACGACCGCGTGTCGAAGATCCTGTTCGAGGAGTTGGCCGCCGACGAGGAGGGCCATATCGATTTCCTCGAGACCCAGCAGACCCTGATCGCTCAGATCGGCCTGCCGCTCTACGCCCAGAAGCATATCGGCGGCCTTGAGGCGATCGCTCCCGAAAAGGACTGACATCACATCAACACCCCGGAATGCAGGCGGCATTCCGAGGGGTTTCGTCGGACGATGAAGGAAAGGCCCGCCCCGGAATGGGGCGGGCCTTTTTTGCATTCAAGACATCTGCTGCGTCTGGGCGCCGCTATCCGGGCGTGCCGGACCAAGAACCGGCTCTTCGCCCATGGGGGCATTCTTGACCACGTTGAACGTACCCTTTCCGTCGAGAGACGGGCCGCTGGTCCAGCGTCCTTCGGGGAGAGGCGAATCGTCGGCGGTGGAGACGAAGAAGCTGTAGCTGTGCTTCTGGCTCTCCTCGCTCTGCGGGAAGCTGTTGGGGATCGGAAGGTTCGCTTCCATGCCGCCCATATCCTCGATGACGGCGAGCCATTGCTGCTGGTGCATCGTGTCGCGCGCGATGAGGAAGCTCCACATGTCGCGCATGCCCGGATCGTTTGTCGCGGTCATGAGGCGCACGGCGAGGGTTCGTCCCGTGGTCTCGGCGGCGACGTTGCAATACATGTCCGCCGCGAGGTTTCCGCTGGCGTAGATGTGGGACATGTCGAAGGGAACGCCGTCGCAATTGGCCGGGAAGGCGGCCATGCCGGTGGAGAGGATGTGGCGGTGGAGCATGCCTTCCACCACGTGACGCGGGTTCTCACCGTTCATCACGGCGCCGACCACGGCATCCTTCACGCCCGCTTCCTGCAGCTTGGTCGGAGCTGTCTCCAAGTTGAGGGCGACGGCGGTGGCAAGCATCTCGATATGCCCGATCTCCTCCGTCGCGGTGTTGAGGAGCATATCGCGATACTTGGTCGTCGGGCCGCGCGCACCCCAGCCTTGGAAGAAGTACTGCATACAGACGCGGATCTCACCCTCGATCCCGCCGATGGCCTGCTGCAACATCCGCGCATAGACCGGATCGGGAGACTCGACCCGAACGGGATATTGCAGGCGCTTGTCGAGATAGAACATGCTGGTCGGCCCTTTCGAGTGAGATGATGCGGCTATCGGCGGATTGACCGCCGACGGATCGCCAATTTAAGAAATTAGTCCTATAAGCGGCCGTAAAGTCGTTCGGCCGGCCCTGGCCCAGAGGTGAATCCGCCAGCCGCGACGCTGCCCGGAGCGCCAACGGTCTCCGGTCATCAAGTCGCGAGCAGATGTGTCGGAGATATCGCCGCAGCGGCCACGATCTCCAGAACTGCCATGGTTGTTGTAGACAAGACCAGGTTGTCTTGCCGCAATCATCCATCGTTCTGGCTTGATAAATCTCTCTGAAGCGTAGAGTTCCAGAAAATTGTCGTTGTGTCAGGCATAAGACATAGCAAAAATCGGCGTTAACCTAGATCATGCGCTGCGTTTACATAAGATAGTCGCTCCCGCGGTTCGGGGCCGTCATAGGCGTTGCTGATCCGTGACGCTTGGAGCGAGGTCGTGCTGGACCGAGGCCACTCTGCTTTGTTCTTGCGGGAAGAAGGCGAGAGGGTGCCGATCCGTCACGCATTCAGGTGCGCAGGGTCACCGTGAGACCCTCGTGCCACGCATCCGCCTTCGTGGCGGCGGGCGCCTGTCGCCGGCCGGCGAAGTAGCGCGCGCGGCGGCGTTGTGCGACATCGGGCGAAACGCCCATCCACCGGAGCAGGCCCTGTGCCGGGCCCCGACCGAGAGCCCGTGTGAGCAAGCTCCCCAGATCGCCGAAATCGCCCACCCTTCATCCGCTGCCGGAATCGCTCCTGACGCCGGAGCGGCGGCCGGACGATGTGGAACAGTCGATCCGTCCGCTGAGCCTTCCCGAATTCATCGGGCAGCGCGCGGCGCGGGCAAACATGCAGATCTTTATCGAATCCGCGAAAAAGACCGGCTCGGCCCTCGATCACGTCCTGTTCGTGGGGCCGCCGGGCCTGGGCAAGACCACCCTGGCGCAGATCGTGGCCCGCGAACTCGGGGTGAATTTCCGCTCCACCTCCGGCCCGGTCATCGCCAAGGCGGGAGACCTCGCGGCGCAGCTCACCAATCTCGAGGAACGCGACGTCCTGTTCATCGACGAAATCCACCGTCTCAATCCGGCGGTGGAGGAAATCCTCTATCCGGCGATGGAGGATTACCAGCTCGACCTCATCATCGGCGAGGGGCCGGCCGCCCGCTCGGTGAAGATCGAACTCCCGAAATTCACGCTGGTGGGCGCCACTACCCGCGCCGGCCTGCTCACCACGCCGCTTCGCGACCGGTTCGGCATCCCGATCCGCCTCGAATTCTACGATGTCGACGAACTCGAGCTCATCGTCTCGCGCGGCGCGCGGGTGCTCGGCATCGGCATGTCGGCGGAGGGCGCGAACGAGATCGCCAAACGGGCGCGGGGCACGCCGCGCATCGCCGGGCGCCTCCTGCGCCGGGTGCGCGACTTCGCCATCGTGGCCGACGCTCCCACCGTCACGCGGGCCATCGCCGACCGGGCGCTCCAGCTTCTCGACGTGGACCCGGCCGGCCTCGACGTGATGGACCGCAAATACCTGACCATGATCGCCACCTCCTTCGGCGGCGGCCCGGTGGGGATCGAGACCATCGCGGCGGCGCTTTCCGAGCCGCGCGACGCCATCGAAGACATCATCGAACCCTTCCTCATCCAGAAGGGCTTCGTCCAGCGCACCCCGCGTGGGCGCATGCTGACCCCGCACGCCTACAAGCATATGGGTTTTGCCGTGCCCCGGCGCGATCCGGCCTCGCAGTTCGGGCTGTTCGGGTCGGAGGATCCCGATGGCTGAGGCAGCCGATGGCCTCTGCGTTCTGCTCCCTGCAAAGACAGTGCGATGACGGATGGGCAGCGTGTTTGAAGTGAGACGATGTGTGTACATCCCCTCTCCCCGTGGGCGGGAAGAGGGGGGCTAACGTCGGCCCGAACAGCAAGTCCTCCGCGATAGAACCGGCCGAAAGGCGACTTCCACCCCATGAGTTCCGACCCCGCATCCTCCCCGGTCCGGATCACCCGCCGCACCGTCGTGCTCGGCCTCGGGGCAATGGCGCTGGCGGGCAGCGGCACGGCGGCCTACGGGATCGGTATCGAGCCGATGCGTCTCGCCATCACGCACTACCGGATCACCCCGATGGCGCCGTGGCCGGCGGGACTGTCCCTGCGGATCGTCGCCGTCTCCGACGTCCATGCCTGCGATCCGTTCATGACCCCCGCGCATATTCGGCGGATCGTCGAGGCGGCCAACGGCATCGGCGGTGACGTGATCGTGCTGCTCGGCGACTACGTGAGTGGCATGGACCGGCTCGCCGGCATCGTGGACTCCGCCGATTGGGCGCCCGTCCTCGGGGCGTTGAAGGCGCCCCTCGGCACCTTTGCCATCCTGGGCAATCACGACTGGTGGGCCGATCGCGCCGCCTGCGAGCGAGGGCACGGCCCGACCTTCGCCGGGGAGGCCCTGACCCGCGCCGGCATCCGCGTTCTCGAGAACGAGGCGCTGCCGCTTCGGGTGAGGGGACACGAAGTCTGGCTCGCCGGGCTCGGCGATCAACTGAGCTTCGAGCGCACATGGTGGCGTTTCGGTATCCCCCGGAAGGGAAGCGACGACCTGCCGGCCACCCTCGCCGCCATCCCCGATGGCGCGCCCTCCATCCTCCTCGCCCATGAGCCGGACATCTTTCCGCAGGTGCCCGCCCATGTGGCCCTCACCCTCTCGGGCCATACCCATGGCGGACAGGTCCGGTTCCTTGGCTACGCCCCCGTCGTCCCCTCCCGCTATGGGCGTCGCTATGCCTATGGCCATGTGCGCGAGCAGACCGACCTCGTGGTTTCCGGTGGCCTAGGCATGAGCGGCCTGCCGGTGCGCTTCGGGGTTCCGCCAGAGATCGTGGTGGTCGACCTGTCCTCGGAGCCCATGGCATGAACCCGGTTGACGATCGGATCGGCGAAGAGGCTCTGCCCTCCAAGACACAAGCGGTGAGGATCACGCGCCGGACGGTTCTCGCTGGCCTTGGCGGCATGGCCCTCGCGGGAAGTGCGACGGCGGCCTACGGCGTCTGCATCGAGCCCATGCGCCTGTCGGTGACGCGCTACGCCATCACGCCGAAGGGCCACTGGCCCGCCGGGCTGAAGCTCCGCATCGTGGCGCTGGCCGACATCCATGCCTGCGAGCCGTGGATGAGTGCTGCCCGCATCGCCGGGATCGTCGAGACCGCCAATGCGCTCGGCGGCGACCTGACGGTGCTCCTCGGCGACTACGTCACCGGGCAGAACTTCGTCACTCGCACCGTCGAGGCCGCCGAATGGGCGCCCGAACTCGGCCGCCTCAGGGCGCCGCTGGGCACCTTCGCCATCCTCGGCAATCACGATTGGTGGGAGGATCGTACGGCACAGGCACGTGGCGCCGGCCCGACCATCGCCGGTGAGGCCCTGACGCGCACGGGCATCCGCGTCCTCGACAACGAGGCGATCCGCTTGGAAAAGGACGGGCGCGGGTTCTGGCTCGCGGGTTTGGGCGACCAGCTCGCCCTCCTTCCGGGCGCCAAGCGCCACGGCCATGCCCGTATCGGTGTCGACGATCTCGACAGGACGCTCGCCGCCGTGCCGCAGGGCGCACCGACGATCCTGCTGGCGCATGAGCCGGACATCTTCCCGCAAGTGCCGGCTCATGTGGCGCTGACCCTGTCCGGCCATACCCATGGCGGGCAGGTGCGGTTGTTCGGCTATTCTCCCGTGGTTCCGTCGCGCTACGCCAACCGTTACGCCTACGGCCATGTCCGCGAGCAGGCGGATCTCGTCGTCTCCGGCGGCCTCGGCAACAGCATCGCGCCGGTTCGCTTCGGCGTTCCCCCCGAGATCGTCGTGGTCGACCTATCCTCGGAAGCCATCGCATGACCTCTCATCGCATCGACATCCGCGTCTATTACGAGGACACCGATTTTTCCGGTTTCGTCTATCACGCCAATTACCTGCGCTACATGGAGCGCGGCCGCACCGAGCTGCTTCGCGCCCTCGCCATGGAGCAGGTCGATCTGCAGCGCGATGCCGGGTTGATCTTCGTCGTTCGGCGCATGGTGCTCAACTTCCTGAAGCCGGCGCGGATGGACGACATGCTCGCCATCATGACCACCGTTGTCGAGCTGCGCGGCGCTTCGATGCCGATGATCCAGGAAGTGCGGCGCGGCGACGAGGTCCTGCTGAAGGCCGAGGTCACCGTGGCGGCGGTGCGGGATGGCCGCGCCGTTCGACTTCCGGACAGCCTCCGCCGGGCCATGTCCCAGCGTTTCGAGAGCCCGTCGCTTTAGGCTGTCGCTGGCCGGCCTGGCTTTCCGTCGGTTAAGCGATGTGCCCAGGACAGCGAGAGGTCCGGCAAGAGAGAATCCGACACTTCCTCATGGTTCATTAACCTTGACGGACGAGGAAGGTGCGGCGTGCATTTTGCGATGCACCCCATACTTTCGACAGATTCACCAGCGATCTGGGGAACATACCGCCCGGGTTAGGTGGAGCGCGGGAGTCGACCGCCCGGTCGACCCGGGACGAGGACGAACGCATGAATCCCGCCGATGCCATGCAGGCGCTGCCGCCGCCGGACATGAGCCTGTTCAACCTGTTCTGGCACGCCCATCTCGTGGTGAAGCTGGTGATGGTGGGCCTGCTCGGCTGCTCCGTCTGGTGCTGGGCCATCATCGTCGACAAGACCCTGCTGTTCCGCCGCACCAAGACCGAGATGGACGCGTTCGAGGAGGCGTTCTGGTCCGGCCGTTCGCTGGAGGAACTCTACCGCTCGTTCAACGACCGGCCCGCCACCAATCTCGGCGCCCTGTTCGTGGCCGCCATGCGCGAATGGAAGCGCTCGTTCGAGGGCTCCGGCCGGCAGATCCAGAGCCTGTCCCAGCGCATCGACAAGGTGCTCGACGTCACCATCCAGCGCGAGGTCGAGCGTCTCGAGTCACGCCTGCTCTTCCTCGCCTCCATCGGTTCGGCCGGTCCCTATGTCGGCCTGTTCGGCACGGTCTGGGGTATCATGACCTCCTTCACGGCCATCGCGGCTTCGAAGAACACGTCTCTGGCCGTGGTCGCACCCGGTATCGCCGAGGCCCTGTTCGCCACCGCCATCGGCCTGTTCGCGGCCATTCCTGCGGTGCTCGCCTACAACAAGCTGCAGTCGAACGTGTCCAAGGCCCAGTCGCGGCTCGAGGGCTTCGCCGACGAGTTCTCCGCCATCCTCTCGCGTCAGATCGACGAGCGCCTGTCGCTCGCCGCCTGATCCAGACCGACAACAGAGCGAGGCACGATCATGGGCATGGCCCACGGAGCGGCGCAGGGTGGCAGCAGGCGGCGTCGTGCGCGCCGCGGCGGCGCCATCAACGAGATCAACATGACGCCGTTCATCGACGTCGTGCTCGTGCTGTTGATCGTCTTCATGGTGGCCGCGCCGATGATGACGGTGGGCGTTCCCCTCGACCTGCCGCAATCCAAGGCGAGCCCTCTCAACTCTGATTCGACGCCGGTGACCCTGTCGATCCGCCAGACCGGCCAGGTCTTCATGGGCGAGGCCGAACTCACCGACGACACCATCGTGCCGAAGCTGGTAGAGACCTCAAAATCCGGCTTCGAGGAGCGGGTCTTCGTGCGCGGCGACAAGCGGGTGGATTATGGCCGCGTGGCCCAGGTGATGGCGATCGTGACCGGAGGCGGCTTCAAGAAGGTCGCCCTCGTCACCGAGCCGGACCAGAAGTAACGGGCGCGACGGATCGTGAAGCTTCCCTCCAAATTCCGGGAACCGGGCGTCTGGGTGTCGAGCGGCGTCCATGTCGCCGTGCTCACCGTGGCGCTGATGTCCGTCGCCGCTCCCGCCCTGCCCGACGCCCAGGAGGGTGTGCCGGTGGAAGTGATGACCGAGCAGCAATTCTCGGAACTGACCAAGGGCGAGAAGAACGCCGACAAGCCGATGCCCGACGCCAAGCCCCGCGCCGACAAGGTCGCGGAGAAGGTCGAGGAGCGCGAGCCCGAGAATGCCAAGGTCGATGCGCCCGCGCCCCCGAAACGCCCGGCCGACATGAAGGTCGCCAGCGCAGACGAGATGCCCCTGCGCATGCCCGACCACGAATCCGAGAAGGAGGCGGCAGAGGCCGCCGCCAAGGCCGAAGCGGCGAAGCTCGCCAAGGAAGCCGCCAAAGCCGATGCCGCGAAAGCGGCGGAAGCCAAGGCTGCGGCGGAAGCTAAGGCTGAGGCTAAGGCCGCCGCCAAGGCCGAGGCTGCCAAGGCGGAAGCGGCCAAGGCTGAAGCCAAGGCCGAGGCAGTGAAGGCCGCCAAGGTCGAGGCCGAGAAGCGCGAGAAACTCGCCGAGCTCATCGAGCGCCAGGAGGCCGAGGCCATCGCCAAGGCGGAAGCCGCCAAGGCCGAGAAAGCCAAGGCCCTGGCGGAAGCCAAGGCCCAGGCCGAAGCCAAAGCTCTGGCCGAAGCGAAGGCGCGGGCCGATGCGAAGGCCAAGGCCGAAGCGCTCGCCAAGGCGGAGAAGGCCGAAGCCGAGGCGGAAGCCAAGGCCGAAGCGAAGGCGAAGGCCGAGGCCGAACGTCAGCAGGCCGTCGCGGAGGCCAAAGCCGCTGCGGATGCCAAGGCCCAGGCCGAAGCGAAGGCCAGGGCAGATGCCGCCGCCAAGGCCAAGGCGAAAGCCATGGCGGATGCGCGCGCCAAGGCCGATGCGGAGGCCAAGGCGAAGAAGCAGGCCGAGCTCGCCGACAAGTTCAATTCCGGCGACATCAAGCAGCTGCTCGCCTCGCGGGCGCCCTCGCAATCCACCGGCGCTACCGGCCACGAGGTCCAGCGCACGGCCTCGCTGGGAGCCGCCAGCGGCACCTCGCAGCGCCTCTCGCCCTCCATGCGCGATTCGCTGATCGGAATGCTGACCCAGCAGATCGAGCGCTGCTACTCGGCGCCCCCCGGCGCGTCGCAGGGCGTGGTGCTGCCGATGCTCGATATCCGCCTCTCGGCCAACGGTTCGCTGAGCACCGAGCCGCGGATCATGCGCGGTGGCGCCAACGCCGTGGACCGCTCCCTCGCCGAGGCTGCGCTTCGTGCCGTGAAGCGCTGTGCGCCCTACAAGATCCCGCCCCAGTTCGCGCCGTACTATGACGACTGGAAGGCGATCAACGCGGAATTCGAGTTCTCGCGGGTGTGATACAGGTCGGTGATCCTTCCTTCGGATTCGTCCAATCCCTCTCCCTCGACCTGAGGTGCCGAAGCGTGAGCGAAGGCCTCGAAGGAGGCTTCCAGGGCCCTCGTGCTGTCTGGAAATCTCCTTCGAGGCCCGCTGACGCGGACACCTCAGGGTGAGGTCGAGGATAGGAAGAACCGACGCTCCCAGAATCCCTGTTCAAGGTTTTCGGAATCTCTTCATGACCGACATTCTCCATCGGCGGCTCGCCTCGCCCCTGGCGTCGCTCCTCGCGGTGCTGGCCCTCGTGCTCGCCTTCGCCGTGCCCGCCCAGGCGCAGCTGAACCTGCGGATCGGCGGCGGCTCGTTCCAGCCGATGCCCATCGCGGTGGCCGATTTCTCCGGCGATCCGAGCCTCGGCCTGCTGGTATCGAGCGTGGTCACGAACAATCTGAGGCGGTCCGGCTATTTCGTGCCCCTGGAGAAGGGGAAGTTCCCTGAGAACCCCGGCTTCGATGCAGTGCCGGGTTTCGACAAGTGGCGTGCCGCCGGAGCCCAGGCCCTCATCACCGGCCGGGTCGGGCGTGATCCTTCGGGCAAGCTCAAGGTCGAATTCCGGCTCTGGGACGTGACCTCGGGCCAGCAGCTCACCGGCCAGCAATACGGCGCGGATGTCGCCAATGCGCGCCGCACCGGCCACCTCATCTCCGACGTGGTCTATACCAAGATCACCGGACTCGGCGGCTGGTTCGACAGCCGCATCGCCTTCGTCGACGAATCCGGATCGAAGGAGAACCGCCGCAAGCGCCTGATGGTGATGGACCAGGACGGCGCCAATGTTCGCGCCCTCACCAACGGCGAATCCGCCGTGGTGGCGCCGCGCTACTCGCCCTCGACGCAGGACATCGCGTTCATGACCCAGTCCACCGGCCAGCAGCCGCGTGTCCAGGTGATCAACCTCGAGACCGGCGCGCGCCAGGCCATCGGCCGGATGGATTCGATGAGCACCAGCCCGCGCTTCGCGCCGGACGGTCACCACCTCGTCATGAGCGTACAGCAGGGCGGCAACGCCGACATCGTCAAGATGGATCTCGGCTCGAAGGCGCAGACGCCGATCACCAACGGCAACGCCATCGACACCTCGCCGACCTATTCGCCGGATGGGCGGCAGATCGTCTTCGAATCGGATCGCGGAGGCTCGCAGCAGATCTACGTGATGGGCGCCGACGGGTCGAACCCGACCCGTATCTCCTTCGGCGAGGGCTCGGCCTCGCAACCGGCCTGGTCGCCCAAGGGAGACCTCATCGCCTTCACCCGCCAGCGCAAGGGTGGCTTCGCCATTTGCGTGATGAAGCCGGACGGTTCCGGCGAGCGTGTGCTCACCGAAGGCTTCCACAACGAAGGGCCGACCTTCGCGCCGAACGGCCAGTACGTGCTGTTTTTCCGCGATCCGGGCGGCCAGGGTGGCGGAAAGCTCTACATGGTCGACATCACCGGCAAGGTGGAGCAGCCCGTCCCGACGCCGTCCTACGCCTCCGACCCGACCTGGTCGCCGCTGCTCGCGGGGAAATAGGGGGAGCGGCTGGCGGCGTTGTCGCCGGCATTCCCCCAAGCCAAGTGCTTCCGTCGAAAGGCACTATCCCTTGCCGAGCCCTTGCGTGACGGGAAAGGGATAATGCCACCACAGGACGTGGTGGGGATGCGTACCCCGGGGCTCCGGCGTCCCGATCACTCCGCCGGCAGCAATCGGTCCCGCGCCTTGAGCGCCGGGAACAAGCGGCCCCACAGCACCGCCACGAGGATCGTCGCGAGCCCGCCCGCCACGACCGCGGGTACCGCGCCGACCAGTGCGGCGAGCATGCCGGATTCGAACTCGCCGAGTTCGTTGGAGGCGCCGATGAACACCGTGTTCACCGCCGAGACCCGTCCGCGCATGGCATCGGGCGTCTCGCCCTGAACGAAGGTCTGCCGCACGTAGACGCTGATCATGTCGGCCGCCCCCGTGACGAACAGGCAGGCCATCGAGAGCGGCAGGGATGTGGACAGGCCGAACGCCGTGATGGCGACGCCGAAGACGGCCACGGCCTGCAGCATCCGCTTACCGGCATGGCGTTCGAGGGGGCGATAGGCGAGGAGGATGGCGGTGACCACCGCACCGGCCGCCGGCATGCTTCGCAACGCCCCGAGCCCAAGGGGGCCGACATGAAGGATCTCGGCGGCGAAGATCGGCAGCAGAGCGGTGGCGCCGCCCAGCAGCACGGCCACGAGATCGAGGCTGATCGCGCCGAGCACCACCGGCTGCGAGCGGATGTAGGACAGGCCGGCCGAGAGAGTCGCCCAGGTCACGGGTTGACGCTCCGTCACGGCAGCGGGGCGAAAGCGGATCGCGACGACGAGGGCGCTCGCCAGGGCGAAGCTCGCCGCCGCTGCCCCGAACACCGCCGCAGGGCCGAGCATGTAGAGGAACCCACCGGCGGCCGGGCCGAGGATCGACGCGCTCTGCCAGAGCGAGGCGTTCCAGGCGATGGCCGATCCGAACAGGGGACGCGGAACCAAGGTCGGAAGAAGTGCCTGGAGCGCCGGGTTGGCGAAGGCGCGCGACGTGCCGATGACGACGACGAGGGCATAGATGGGCCAGATCGAACCGGTGCCGGACAGGGCGATGGCAACGAGGCCGAGATCGGCCGCGGCCAGGGTCGCATAGGCGACCGCCGTCACCAGACGCCGGTCGTAGGTATCGGCCACGTGCCCGGTGATCAGGGCGGAGAGCATCGCCGGAAGGAAGCTCGCGAGCCCCACGAGGCCGAGGGCGAGAGCCGAGCGGGTCAGGTCGTAGACGAACCATCCGACCGCCACGGCCTGCATCTGGTAGGCGAGGCCGGTGAGGAACCGTGCGGCTCCGTACAGTCGGAAATCGCCGTTGCGGAAGACTGACCAGCGGGGCGCGGCGGATGCTGTCATGAGCGATGGGCCAAGGGCGTGAAGGGAGAGCCGCACCGCATCGTCTCTACAACGCCGAGGGTGCGACAGTGATGCCGCAGCTATGCCGCATGCGAAGTGCGGCCTTGTCGAATTGCTAATCTATCGGCCGAATAATTGCTGGTCGGGACGGAGCGTCATCGGGTTGTGCCAGCATGAACCAAACTAGCCTTGGGCTGAACCCGGAAGGCCAAGCTCAGCTTCCGGCTGACGTTCAAAATATCGTGGCTTCGTCTTCACGCGGCTCGATCCGTGCGTTCCAGAGGAGCGATATTCCGCAGGTCTGTCACCTGTTTTCGCAGACGTTCCGCCTCGGCAAGACTTATCAGGCGGCCAAGCTCGCGGCCTGCCTGGAAGCGACCTATTTCGATTCGCCCGGCTATACCGAGGGCACCGGCTCCATCGTCCATCTGGACGGAAACGGGGCCGTGAACGGCTTCATGGGCGTCATCTCCATGACCATGGTCGTCGGGGAGCGGACCCTGCGCGCCGGCATCCTCAGCGCCTACATGGCCGCCGATCCCGACAACAACCCCGGCATCGGCGTCAGCCTCATCCGGGGCGTCACCGCCCGCGATTTCGACCTCCTCTTCACCGACACGGCCAACCGCACGTCCCTCGATATCGCCCGTGCCACCCGCTTCGTGATCCTGCCGGCGCAGAGCCTCGAATGGGTGAAGATCCATCGGCCCGTGGGGACGGCGGCGTATTTCCTGGGTAAGCGCCTGCCCCGGCTCGCGCTCTGGATCATCCCGATCGCCCGCGTGGCGGATAGCGTGCTCCGGCGATTCCTGCCCTTCGGCTCCCCGCGCCCCGACGGTATCGTCTCGCGCCCCATCACCGCCGCCGATTTCGCAGAGGCTGCCCGTCCCTTCCTGGCTCACTACGATCTCAAGCCGGACCCGGCCGAACTCGGCTGGTTCGTCGAACAGGCCGGTCTCCAGACCAAGTATGGCCCCCTCCAAATCCGCGAGGTGGTGGATCGGATCGGCCGCCGGATCGGGTTGTATCTCCTCTACGCCCGCCGCGACGGCGTCGCCTATGCGCTCCAGATCTTGGCACTGCCCAACCGCGAGGAACTCGTCGTCGGCCAGATGTTCGTCGATGCGGCTGAATTCGGGGCCGTGGCCGTACGCGGGGCGACCTCACCCGACCTGATGAAGGGGCTCTTCCGCCAGAAGGGCCTTCTTTATCACCACGTCATGGGAACGATCGCCTGGACGCGCGATCCGGAGGTGGCGGCGACACTTCGCGGAGGTAACGTGTTTCTCGGCGGTATCGCCGGCGAGACCTGGGCGCGGATCGTCACCGAAGATTTCTCGTGACGGGGCGGCGTCCCTACGAGGCGTATTTCACCGTGCAGCCATAGGGCTTTGCAGTCCTAACGCTCACCGGCTTGCCGGCGGCGATCTCGGTGAGGGCAAGGTCCACGTAGTTCTTCGCGGTCTTGAGATCGTCGAGATTGGCGGAGGGCTTGTCGTCGATGCCGCCTTGGAAGAGCAGGGTGCCGTCTCCCGAGACGATGAACATGTGCGGCGTCGTCCGGGCAGCGTAAGCCCGACCGATCGTGCCGGATGGGTCGAGGATGACAGCGGTGGGGGAGGCGCCCCGGGTCTGTGTCAGACGGTTCGCTGCCTGCCCGTCCACCGCGCCCTGCTCGCCGGGAGCAGACGAGATGACCGACAGCCAGACGATCCCGGCCTCGGTCCACTTCTTCTGCAGGGCCTGCATCGCCTGGCCACCGTAATGCTTCATCACGAAGGGGCAATCGTGGTTGGTCCATTCGAGGACGACGGTCTTGCCCTTGTAATCCTCGAGCCGGACGGTCCGGCCATCGGCATCCGTGCCGGTGAAGAGGGGAGCGGGTTTACCCACCTGTGGGCCTGCCGCCATCGCTGCGTGCATGCACAGTGGACCGGCCAGCGCGGCGGCGATGGCGGCTCCGAGAAACATCCGGCGGGGCAGGGCCATGGCTCTCACCTTTTCGTGGTTTCCAGGGCGGCGCGCTGGTTGACGGTATTCTCAGGGATCTTGGAGAGTTCGTCGAGGACGATTCCCGATGTCAGGATCTGCGGCAGCACGATGGGCTCGCCCGTGCCGGTGTAAAGCAGGTAGAGCGGCACGCCGCTGCGGCCATGCTTCTCCAAGAGGGCGGTGATCTCTGGGTTCTGGTTGGTCCAGTCGCCCTTGAGATAGGTCACGTCACGCGCCTTGAACGCGGCCTCCACGCTCTGCGTGCGGAGCGCCGTGCGTTCGTTGACCTGACAGGTGATGCACCAGGCCGCCGTCATGTTGACGAAGACCGGCTTGCCCTCGGCCACGAGGGAATCGAGGCGGGCCTGGGTGAACGGGGTGATGCCCTCGGCCGTCGTCTTCCTCATATCCGTCGAGGCCCGATCCTGGTCGAGGCCGAAGGTCAGCGCGAGCGTCGCTGCCAGGGCCGCGACGGAGGTCAGGCGGGCGAGCCCGGCGCCGATCCCGCCCGCGTGGCGGGCCCGCTCCCAGGCCCAGGCGGCGAGGCCCACGAGGACGAGGCCTATTAGCGCAGCGAGGAGCCCGGCCGAGCCGACCTGCTGCGACAGCACCCAGACGAGCCAGGCCACGGTGGCGTAGATCGGGAAGGCGAGCGCCCCTTTCAGCGTCTCCATCCAGGCGCCCGGACGTGGAAGGCGCCGTACAGTCGCCGGCCATGTGGTGAGGACGAGGAAGGGCAAAGCGAGGCCGAGGCCGAGGCTCGCAAACACCGTGAGGCTCACCAGCGGTGCCTGCGTCAAAGCGAATCCCACCGCAGAGCCCATGAAGGGGGCGGTGCAGGGGGTGGCCACCACCGTTGCCAGGATGCCGGTGAAGAACGAACCTTCGAGCCCCGCCCGCCGGGTCAGCCCATCGCCGAGCCCGGCGATTCCGCCGCCCAGATGGACCACACCGGAGAGGCTGAGGCCCATCGCGAAGAGCAGGTAGGCGAGGCCCGCCACCACGAGGGGTGATTGCAGCTGGAAGCCCCAGCCGATCCCGGCGCCCGCGCCCTTGAGGGCGATGAGCAGCCCCGCCAGGGAGAGAAAGGCGGCGAGGACGCCGGCGGTATAGGCGAGACCGTGCAGGCGCACGCGGGAGGCCGGCTCGCCCGAATGCTTGACGAGGCTCAGCACCTTGATCGACAGCACGGGAAAGACGCAGGGCATCAGGTTGAGGAGGAGCCCGCCGAGGAAGGCGAGGCCGGCCGCACTCCACAGGGTCAGGCTCTCCTCCGGCGACGCCTGTCGCGCCGTGGGCGCTGTCTCCCCCGGAATTGCCCCACTGGGAGACGCCGCCGGCGCGTCGCCGATGGCATAGGAGCGCTGGACCGTGCCATCGGCGGTTTGCTCGTCGAAGGTGAGGACGCCGGGAAGCTCCGCCGGGGCGGGCTCGCCGGGTGTCGCTCGCGCGAGACTGAGGCTGAACCCCTTGTCGTCGATAGTCAGGGTCTGGGGAGCGGCGTTCTCGATCGCCGTCTCGGAATAGGGGAAGAAGGCGGGGTCGCGGATCGCGTCGGGTTTCAGGTCGGGCGCGGCGGCGGTGAGAAGCAGCCTTTCGCCCTCGCTCGTCAGTTTCACCGGCCAGGGGGCCGGAATGGGGAGGGCCGCGCGGGCATCCTCGAACAGCAGGATGTTGGTGGCCGAACTGCCGGTGCTGGTTCCTGGAGCGGCCACCGGTACGCTCAGCTTGAGGTCGGCAGATCCCGGAATGCATTCGCGCTCGCAGACGAGGTAGGTGAGCTTGGCCGTCAGTGTCACGGCCTTGCCGGGCGGCAGCACCGCCGGCGGGGTCACCTCGGCCAGCAGCACCGTCTCACCCTCGAAACCGAAATTCACCAGGTGAGCCACCGGGATGCGGCTCGGCGTCGGCCACTGGATCGCGCCCGCCGTGAAGCCCTGCGGCAGCGACCAGGCGACTTCCGGCGAAAGACCGGAATCGCCCGGATTGCGCCAGTAGACGTGCCAGTGCGGGCGCATCACCATGCGGATGCCGATGGTGAAGGGCTCACCGGCCCGGATCGCCCCCGGCTCGGCCACGAGATTCGCCTTGACGAGGTCGGCCGGCGGCTTGAGCCCCTGCGCCGAGGCGCCCGTGGCACCGATCAGCGCGAGGAGCAGGAGGGCGAGGGGCCGGATCATCGAAACCTTGAGGCGGAGGGGGCACCGAACATGGCACTCTGACGCCTAGATATGGCCGTTTGGTGCCGGGGTAAAACCAGCGGCACGCGATTGCCCGCGACGGAATCGCCGCAATGGGGCGCTTCACGTGAGTCGGCGAGGTTCACAGGAAGCGTCGGGGGTCGAAGGGCGCGAGGGGGATTTCCGGTGTCGCGCCGCCGACGAGCTGGGCGACGAGGCGTCCGGTCCGCGCCGAACCGACGAGACCCACATGGCCATGGCCGAAGGCGTAGACGACATCCGTGGTCTTGCGCGCCGTGCCGATACAGGGCCGCCCATCCGGCATGCTCGGGCGGTGGCCGAGCCAGACCTTCAGGCGGTCGGCCGGTATCGGGTTCGGCAATTCGGGAAACATCGAGATCAGGTGGTCGCGCAGGATCTCCGCGCGCTTCCAGTTGGGGGCCGCCGCCAGCCCGGCGAACTCCACCTGACCAGCCGCGCGCAGGCCGCCATTCATGAAGTTCACGATCATCTTGGCATCCGATGCCATGACGGGCGTGCGCGGCCCCGCCTCGGCACCGGTCACCATGACGTGGTAGCCGCGCTCGCTCTCCAGGGGGAGCGTGTCGCCGAGGGAGGCGGCGAGAGGCTTCGACCGGGCGCCCGCCGCGACGACGGCGCGGTCGCAGGGTATCTCGCCCTTTTCCGTCGTGACGGCGGCGAGGCGCCCGCGTTCAAGCCGGAATCCCGTCGCGCGGGTGGCGATCCGGGTGGCGCCGCGCGCCTGTGCCAGATCGGACAGGGCGGCGACGTATCCGCCGGGATCGCGGCAATGGCCGGCCTCCTCGACCGCGAGGCCGAACGTGTAGCGCCGATGCAAGCTCGGCTCCCTCTGTCGCAACTCATCGGCCGAGAGCTCGAGCCACGCGATGCCGACCCTGCGCCTGATCTCCCAGGACCGCGCCTCGCGCTCGAAGGCCGCCCGGTCGGGATAGACATGCAGCACGCCGCGCCGCTCGACGAGCTGCGGGACCCCCGCCTCCTCGGCGAGCGTCGCGTGGAGCTTCGGCGCATCGACGAGGAGTGTCCGCAGGGCGCGTGCGGTCCGCTCGATCCGGGGCGTGGTGGAGGCGGCGAGCAGAAACCGCGTGAGCCAGGGCATCACCTTCGGCAGGTAGGCCCACCGGATCGAGAGTGGCCCGAGCGGATCGAGGAGGAAGGACGGCACCCGCTTCCACATGCCGGGCTCGGCCGGTGGGATGACCGAATGCGACGAGAGCCAGCCGGCATTGCCATAGCTCGTCGCCTGCTCGCCGCCAGGCGAGCAGGGATCGACTACGGTGACCCGGTGGCCCGCCCGCAGGCATTCGATGGCGCTCACCGTCCCGACCGCGCCGGAGCCGATGACGACCACGTGGAGGTCAGTCTGGGCGGTCATGTCGCGTGTTCCTGGTTAGGCATCACCCCGTTCTTCGGCATGGTCAGTTCTTGTATTCACTGATTTGGATTAACGAAAATTCTTGGAATGAACGGCTGCAGTATGCGGTGCGAGGTAGTAATGCATACCTAATCGTTCAAGTCCTTGGTTGTGCCTCTAACATTTAACAGTGCGTGTTTGCCGAGAAATTTGATCAATATTGCCTCTATCTGTAAGCATAATATGGGGTCTGGGACTGCAAGGAATGCTCCGCGAACTACCAGTGGGTGTTTGAACCAAAATCTTGTCTGGTGATCCTTGACTCTTACGCGGACATTTTTGCTTGATTGTCCAACATAAACAGGACGATCTGTAATATCATAGAAGACGTATACGCCGCTTTGTGTTGGTACAGTCTCCAGGTCGCTTGGTGTAAAGTCTGTCCAAGTGAGCCCTTGTAGAGATGCCGCATCGTTTTCGATCGTAGCCTCTACGTCAGCGGGTACGGTCTCATGAAGGGCGTCGGCCAGTTTTTTTCTAGTTTCAGGACGAGGAGATTTCGTGTTTTCTTTAACAATATTATAAATGCCAGCCCAGGTTATGCCTGTTTTCTCTGAGAGGTTTGCAATCGAGATATCTTTCTTGGTTATTTCCTGCTGAAGCCATGCTCCGAAAGACGGGCCTGATTCGCCTGTTGTTTGAGCGTCCGGCACAATGCTGGCATCTAATTCTATCTCACTGTCCATGATTTATGGCCTTCGTTTTCTTGCTATTAGTAAGTCAGCGCTTACTTGAAAAATTTGAAGCGGGACGCTGTTGGGGTGCGTTCTCACGCCACCGGCAAAGGCCGCGTCGCCGCTTCGAGCCACACCCGCGTCTCGTCGTCGAGATCGGCGCTCAGGGCGTCCCGCACCCGCGCGTGATACGCATCGATCCAGGCGATCTCGGCCTCGTCCAGCAGCGAGAGGTCGATGAGGCTGGCATCGTAAGGGGCGAGCGTCAGAGTCTCGAAGCCGAGCATCGGCCGGTCCCCGCCGGGGATCGCGCGCTCCTCCACGAGAACGAGGTTCTCGATGCGGATGCCGTAGGCGCCGGCCCGGTAATAACCCGGCTCGTTGGAAAGGATCATGCCGGGCGAGAGGGCGGTGGTGCCTGTCTTGGCGATGCGCTGCGGGCCTTCATGGACGGAGAGGAATGCACCGACGCCGTGGCCGGTGCCGTGATCGAAATCGAGCCCCGCCTCCCAGAGCGGCGCGCGGGCGAAGGAATCGATCTGCGCACCCGTGGTGCCCTTCGGAAACATTGCCCGCGCGATGGCGACATGGCCCTTGAGCACGCGCGTGAAGCGGTCACGCATCTCGTCCGTCGGCGTGCCGATCGCAACGGTGCGGGTGATGTCGGTGGTGCCGTCGGCGTATTGCGCGCCCGAATCGACGAGGAACAGTTCGCCCTCGCCGACCGTACGGTCTGTGTCGCGGGTCACGCGGTAATGCACGATGGCGCCGTTCGGGCCGCTGCCCGAGATGGTCGGGAAGGAGATGTCCCGCAACAGGCCGGTCTCGCCGCGAAAATCCTCCAGAGCCTCCACGGCGGCGACCTCGGTCAGGCGGCCGCCCGGCACCTGCCGCGAGAGCCAGGCGAGAAAGCGGGTCACCGCGATCCCGTCGCGATGATGGGCCGCGCGCGATCCGGCGATCTCGCCCGCATTCTTCACCGCCTTCATCAGCGTGATCGGATCCGGGCCGGGATCGACCCGGCCCCCGGCCTGTTCCACCAGTGTCGCCAGCGCCGACGCGCCGGTGGCGGAATCGAGCCTGATCCTGGACCCTCCGGCAGCGAGAGCGGCGAAGGCGGCGTCGAAATCCGCCCGCCCGGCGATGTCCGCGGCGGACGAGAGCGCGTCCCGCAAGGCGGGATCGATGGCGGACGAGGTCAGGTAGAGGGCGGCGCGTCCCGTCCGGGGGACGACGGCATAGCCCAGCGCCAGGGGCGTATGCGCCACGTCGCCGCCGCGCAGGTTGAAGGCCCAGGCGAGATTGTGCGGATCGGAGATCACCAGGGCGTCGCAGCCGCCGCGTCCCAATGCCTCGCGGATGCGGCTCAGCTTGGCCTCGACGGATTCCCCGGCGAGTTCGAGGGGATGCGCCACCACCGCGCCTGCGGGAGAGGCCGGCCTGCCGGTCCACACCGCATCGACGAGGTTCTCAGGGACCGGCGTGATGCGGGCCCCAGCCTTGGTCGCCGCCTTCTCCAATTTGGCGACGCCCTCGGCGGTGTGAAGCCATGGATCGTAGCCGAGTACGGAACCCTGCCTCAGATGCCGGCCGATCCAGGCTTCGACACTGGTTTCGGCGAGCTGAACCGGGGTGAGGATCGTGGTGTCCACCTGGGCGGGGGCCTGCAGCGTGTAGCGCCCGTCCACCACCAGGGCCGCTTCGTCGGCAAGGATCACGGCAGTGCCGGCCGAGCCGGTGAAGCCCGTGAGCCAGGCGAGGCGTTCGGCATTCGCGGGCACGTATTCCGACTGATGCTCGTCGGCGCGGGGCACCACGAACCCGTCGATCCCCGCCCGCCGCATCGCCTCTCTCAGGGCGGCGATGCGCGTCGCGCCTTCTCGGTGGCTCGGATCGTCGAAGGTCTGGAAGCGGGCGCGGCTCATGGCACCGAGAGTTACGCGCCGCCGGACGAGGCGGCAACCGCCCTCAGAGCGGGCGCGGTGCCGCTCCGCCGCGCTTGAGCACGAGCGTCGCCCAGCCTTCGATCAGGCCATGCCGGGCGAGATGGAAGCCGCGATGGCGATAGGTCGAGAGAACGCCGGGGACGTCGCGCTCGATCAGTCCGGAAAGGATGAGCACGCCGTGATCCGCCACCGTCGCGGTGAGGGTCGGTGCGAGGCGCTTCAGGGGCCGGGCGAGGATGTTGGCGAAGACCACGTCGAAGCGCCGGCTCCGGTTCGCGCTCGCATGGCGCACGCCGGGTCCGACATAGAGCCGGACGAGGCCACCGAGTCCGTTCAAACGGGCATTGCCCTTGGCGGTGGAGACCGCCTCGGGGTCGAGGTCGCCGGCATGGACCGGCTGGTGCAGGGCCTTGGCCGCCGCGAAGGCGAGGATGCCGGTGCCCGTGCCCACATCGAGCACATGCGCCGGTCGGCCTTTCTTCATGACATCGACCAGGGCCTTGAGGCAGCCCAGCGTCGTGCCGTGATGCCCGGTGCCGAACGCGAGAGCCGCCTCGATCTCTATGGCGAGGTCGTTCGGACGTATCGTGTGGCGGTCATGCGAGCCATGGACGAGAAACCGCCCGGCGCGGACCGGATTCAGCCCCTCCAGGGAAGCTCGAACCCAATCCTGCTGGTCGATCGTCTCGAAGATGGCGGCGTCCGCCTGTTCGCCCACGAGGGGGCGAATCAGGTCGCGGACCATCTCCTCGTCCGGTGCATCGGCGAAATAGGCCTCCAGCCGCCAGGTCTTGCCATCCTCCGCCTCGAAAGCGGCGACGGCCGTCTCCGTCGGGTCGAACATCTCGCCCAGGATATCGGTCATGGCCCGCGCCGACCTCTCGTCGGTGAGGAGGCGCAGCACGTGGGTCGGACGGTTGGGGTGAAGGCCTTCGAGCATGAAAGGGGCTCTAGCATCCGTGAGGATTCCCCGCCACCGTCACGGAACCGTGCGCCGCGATCGGCGTTTTCCTGCGCTTCTCCTGTCGTCCCCGTGGCGTTCGAGGGTGCGGTGTTGAGTACGAACCAGAAGAAAAACATGACCCGGGCCCCCGTGGCCATCGTCGGCAAGAGGACCGCCAGGCGTCTCCGTCGCAACGGAACGTCGGGCCTCCTGGATTCCGAGCCGAATTTCGAGCCTGTCCCGGGCTCGATGCTGGTGCTTCTCAGCCGGCTGCATCGCGCCGAGCGTCAGGCAGCGAGTGAGGACGACGTCTCGAAGCCCTGATCCTAGACAGGATTCCATGCTATCGACGCCTCCGGCGGATGAGGGAGCGCGCGTCGTCATGATCCAGTGCAGAGGCACCCGGTCCCCCGAGAGCCAGCGCTGATCCGTCGCCGGTGATCGCTCTGACACCCGACGAATGGACAGCCATCGGCCTCAGCCTACGGGTCGCTGCCGTGGCCACGCTGGCGAGTTTGATCCCCGGTCTCTTCGTCGCCATGCTTCTGGCGCGTGGGCGTTTTCCCGGCCGCGCCCTGCTCGATGGCCTCGTCCACCTTCCCCTGATCCTGCCGCCTGTGGTGACGGGATATCTTTTGCTCCTGTCGTTCGGGCGGCGCGGCACCTTCGGTGCGGCGCTCGCCGAGGTCGGGATCGTGTTCTCGTTCCGCTGGACCGGAGCAGCCCTGGCCTGCGCGATCATGGGGTTCCCCCTCATGGTCCGGGCCATGCGCTTGTCCATCGAGGCGGTGGACCGACGCCTCGAACAGGCGGCCGCCACGCTCGGAGCACGGCCGAGCGCGGTTTTCCTCACCGTCACCCTTCCGCTGGCCATGCCGGGGATTCTCGCCGGGGCGGTGCTGGCTTTCGCCAAGGCGATGGGCGAGTTCGGTGCCACCATCACCTTCGTCTCGAACATCCCCGGCGAGACCCAGACACTGCCATCCGCGATCTACAGTCTGACACAGGTGCCGGGCGGGGAGGCGGGTGCTCTGCGCCTCACCCTGATCTCGGTGGCGCTGTCGATGACGGCTCTTCTCGTGTCCGAGCTGCTGGCCCGCCGCCTCGCCCGCCGCCTTGGAACCGGGTGAGGCCCCCTATGTCCGCGACGCTCGATATCGACGTCTCGCTGAACCGGGGCGCCTTCAGCCTCGAAGTCGCCTTTGCCGCCGGCCCTGGCCTGACCGCCCTGTTCGGTCGCTCGGGCTCGGGCAAAACCACGGTGATCGATCTTATCGCCGGCCTGGCGCGACCGGATCGGGGTCGCATCGCGGTGACCGGTGAGACGTTGCTCGACACGGAGCGCGGGATCGCCGTGCCGGTTCATCGCCGGCGTATCGGCGTGGTGTTCCAGCAGGCGCGACTGATGCCGCATCTCTCGGTACGCCGGAACCTCGGCTATGGCCGAGCCTTCGCCCGCAGCCGCAGCGACGGCATCGCCTTCGAGGGCGTCGTCGACCTGCTGGGGCTTGGCCATCTGCTCGAACGGCGACCGGCGGGTCTCTCGGGTGGTGAAGCGCAAAGAGTAGCGATCGGCCGGGCCCTGCTCAGCCGGCCCCGGCTCCTGCTCATGGACGAGCCCCTCGCTGCCCTCGATGAGGGCCGCAAGGCGGAGATCCTTCCCTATATCGAGCGCCTGCGCGACGAGGCCGGCTTGCCCATCGTCTATGTCAGCCACGCGGTCTCGGAGGTGGCGCGACTGGCGCGCACCGTCGTCGTGCTCGAAGCGGGTCGCGTCGCTGCCGTGGGAGCGGCCGATACCGTCCTTCGGCGGGCCGATCTTCTCGCTACGCAGGAGGCCGAAGCCGGTGCGATCCTCGACATGATCGTGGAGGAGACGGATTCCGAGACCGGCCTGACCCGTCTGAGCGGACGCGTCGGTCGCCTGTGGGTTCCCCGCTTGCTACGAAGCATCGGTACAGCCGTCCGCATCCGCGTGCCGGCGCGGGACGTTCTCCTCGCGACGCAAGCCCCTGTCGGATTGAGCGCGCGCAATATTCTGGAAGGGCATGTCGTCTCGATCCATGCCTTCGGGGAAGCGGCCGCCATGGTTCAGATCGATTGCCACGGCGTGCTGCTCGCCGCCCGCCTGACCCGCGCCTCGGTGCGCGATCTCGCCCTTGCGCCCGGCCGCGCCGTCTATGCCGTGGTGAAAAGCATCGCTTTCGATCCCCATGGGGTGGGGACGGCCGGGCCCGCGCCGGTGGAGATCTGATGGCGGGCTGGTAGGATCGTTAAAATTTCATGCTTTCTCTGAACGACTTCTTTACCGTTCTGGTGAACAGCCGTGAGTAACCGGACCATCTTAAGAAGCGATTCATCCTCGCCATCGTTTTTGGTTGCATGACACGACCACCTTCGAAAGGGCGTGCAATGACGATCCTGAGTATTTCTTCGGTGTCGACGGCTCCCGTCGCTCCAAATAATCCATCCGTGAATTCACCGACGCCGGTGCGCAAGGCTGCGCCCGTGACGCGCGTCGCCACGCCTCTGGACCCGCCTGTGAAGTTCGATGTTCGCCGGGACGAAACACCCGCCGCCGATGAACCGGCGTCCAAGTCGGATATTGGACTGCCCACCGCGGATGAGCGTCGGGTCACCGTGGATCAGGATACCAAGAGCATCGTGTATCAGGTGGTGGACCCCGATTCCGGCGACGTGGTCGTGCAACTGCCCGAGGCCACTCTCCTGAGAGCGCGCGCCTATGCGGAGGCGACGGCGAATCGGGCCACCGCCTTCCGGGCGACGGAAGACGAGCAGCCCGTGGATCGGACCGCCTGATCAGGGCCGACGCATCGCCCCATTCATCGATAGGAAACACGTAAGGCTGGAGCGAAGGCTCCGGTCTTTTGGTACTTGCGCAGCACGTCCAACTCAGGCTCGCTGAGCCTGCGAACGATCGAAGCCGATCTGCTGCGGCCGAGACGAACCCTGTCTCCCAAATGGATGCATTCGGGCGGTGTGTGCGTCACAAGGCGCGGCGGGCTCGCCGCTCGAGCCCGCACTTATCCGGGCTCCGCCGACCTCGTAGCGAGGCACGTTCCGCTGCGACGGCAGTGATGGGCGTTCACTTCGGGTCGTAAAGGCCCAGCCAGGTGTCAGGTCCGTAGGCCGGCCGCGATCTGGTGGTTGATGTTGATGAGTGCCGTCAGTTTTTCAGCCGTGGGTTCGATCATCGTGTCGATCATGCGCTTGAACACGAAGGTCGAGAGTTCGGCGATGCTCGTCTTGATCGAATCCGGCAACGGATTCTCCGGTTCGGTCGCGGAGCCAGCGATGATGGTCCAGACTTTCTGGTTGAAGTTCAAGGCGTCATTCAAAGCCGGGCGCTGATTGTCCCAATCGGCCTGAATTGCCTGGAGCCTACCTGCCGCCTTGATAAGGACAGCTGCCTCGGCGCCGCGAGGCGTCAACGCGGTCTGCGCGACCCGCGCATAGGCATTGGCTCCATAGGACATGATCGCTCCTTCTCCCGACGCGGCCATGCCGATTCGTGCCGCTCGAATCAGACCGTAGTCGAGGTAAGGTTAAAAGACGGTAAGGTGGCGGGATCGCCCCAATCATGCCGGGAAGCTGGGGGAGGACGGATCGATGGGGCCGCGACCCTGATCAATCCGGTGGGGGCGACCTATACCGATGGCGTGCATTGCAACACATAGTCACCGAGATCCGGCTTTTTGCAACGCATCCGTCAGGTTTTGCGAGCATCATGGAGACGGGCCGAGTCGGGCCCCGATGGGTACGCCCCTTCACTGACATGATGAATTTTCTGCTCGGTACGCTCGCCGGAGGTCTCATCGCCGGAATCGTGACCATCGTCGCCGTGCGTCATCCGGAGGTACAGACCAAGCTCGGTCTTCATCCGGTCTCGTCGGCGCTTCTGCTCCCCGCTGCACCGCCGCGGATCGAGCCTCCCTGTAGTCTGGTCCCGGCTCGTCCCCAGGGGGACCAGAGCGTCGGCAACGCGGACATGCTGTTCTCCAGGCGACGGTTCTGGTTCGTCGCCCCGTAGCCGCGGCGCTCGATCAGAGGCTGCTGAGCAGGAACATCACCATCGTCGTAGCGACCGTCGTCGAGAGGAAGCCGCACAGGGCTGCGGCGAAGGAGGGGCCGGTCGCGGCGGAATGCGTAGCCTGGGACGAAAGCAGGGAGAGATCGCTATGCTGGGCGGATGCGTTCATGGGTTTGGCCTCCCGACGGACACGTCCTCCGTCGTTCCTTGATCTGTGATGTGAACGGAAAAGCGTGGCTGTGCGTGGCCGCACCGGGTCGGCACGTGCGGAAAATATCCGCATATGGGAAAGTGTTGTCAGATACTGATATTCGGTAGCGCGTGGCCGGAAAGAAGTATCGGCATCCCGGCCGCAGAGTTCAGTCGCAGCGATTGACAGATTTTGCTGCGCGCAAAGCCCGCGTTTCGCTGCGTAGGTCGATGGCGACGATGCCGGCACCGCAATCCTCGAACGCGTCCTTGGCCTCCTCGTAGCGATCGCCCACTTCATCGAGTGTTTCGCAGACCCGGTCGCGATTACCGAGCCGCGCTTCTTCACGGGCCTGATAGCGAAGGGCCGCGGCTTCCTGGACCTTCCGTTCACCCT
The DNA here is from genome assembly GCF_017355285.1 of Methylobacterium sp. SD274. NCBI lineage: Bacteria > Pseudomonadati > Pseudomonadota > Alphaproteobacteria > Hyphomicrobiales > Methylobacteriaceae > Methylobacterium > Methylobacterium sp. SD274. Next base: position 56,228 of record NZ_JADIJP010000014.1, read on the forward strand.
GGAGGCATGACGGCGCCGCCAGGGTCGGAGTGATCATGCACAGCACGAAGCCAAATGCGGCGATGGGCGTTGCAGGAGCGAAGCGCATGGGGAAATCCAATTGTGCGTCTCGTTGAAGGCGGATGTCCGTCTTTCGAGTTCAGTGCCAGAGCAAGGTTAGCGCCAAAGACACGTCCCTATCGTCCAGTCTGCGTCACAAACGGCGAACTCACGGCGAAGGTTCCGCAGGTTTCCTGCGCCTGCGAGAAACCAGAATTTCGTCGAGTCGCACCGGGGCGCAGGCATGAACGTCGACCCCGACATCGTACTGGCGCGGGGCCGGCGCGAGCTTGCCGTGCGAATGGCCGTGTAGGTTGAGTGCGCCCCGCCCGATGCCGTTCCAGGTTCGGAACGCATAATGGCAGAGCACGAGCCGGCGTCCGTCCACGTCGATCTCGGCATAATGGCCCACCGAGGCCCAGGCGTGCAGCGCCAGCGTGCCGGGCCCGTCATTGTTGCCGATGATGAGGTGCTTCACGCCGTTGAGGGCGCCGACGATCTCGGCGATGCGCGCGTCGGAGGGGCCAACCGCCACGTCGCCGAGATGCCAGATCATGTCCTCCGGCGCGACCCTCTCGTTCCAGTTGGCGATCAACCCGGCATCATGGGCTGCTAGGTCCGGATAAGGGCGGCGGTCGATATTCAGCGCACGCCTGTCGCCGAAATGCGTATCGCTGGTGAACCAGACCGCCATGCCTCTTCCCGGCTCAGCCGCCGGGACTGAAGCGAAGGGGAATAGTGACGGCCAGAGAACCGGCACTCACGCCGGGGGGGGCTGCCGGGAGAGAACCACGCACCGCAGCGAGCGCCGCGCTATCAATAGCGGCGATACCGCTACCGCTCGCTAGCCCGGCGCTCAGGACCTGACCAGAACGCGAGACCGTGAAGCGGACCAGTGCAGTGCCGCCAGGCGTTCCTGCGGCGGCATTGCGATTCATCCGGCTCTTGACGGCAGCCGAGATTGCCCCTGTCCATTGTCTCATGGCGCTTGGATCGCTGCCGGCGGCGGCCGAGCCACTACTGGCTTGTCGGGAAGACGAGGCGGAGCTGCTCGGCCCGCCCTCCTGAGCTGCGCGCCTACTGGTCTCACGCGCAGCTTTGAGCTTGGCCTCCTTGGCCGCCTTCAGCTTTGCTTCGCGAATGGCCTCGCGCTTGGCTTCCAGTTCTTCCCGACGCTTCGCCTCGATCTTGGGATCGGGCTTCGGCTTCGGTTTGACGATCTCGACGGGCTTGGGCGGCTTCACCGGCTCGGGCGGCTTGGCCACGACGGGCGGCGGGGGAGCGAGGGGCTCGGCCACTTCGGCGGTGGAAGTCACGACCTGCTCCTCCGGCGGCACCTCCGTGATCGTGTCGGGCGTGACGATGGGCTGAGTCTCTTCGGGTGGAACTTCCGCAGTCTCGGGCGGCGTCACCTCCGCCATCTCCGGCGGCTGCACCTCTTCGACGACGTCCGGCGTCTCGACGGGGGATTCTTCCGCCGGGGGAGGCACCGCCTCCGTCATGGCGGGGGCGGACGGGGCTTCGGCCTCGGTCGATTGCGGCGCCAGATCGATGGTGATCGTGTTCTCGCCGGGTGGCGCCTTGGGCGGCTGGCCGAACAGCATCATGCCCGCCAGAACCGTCAGGTGCAGGACGAAGGCCACGAGGAAGGCCGCAGCGAGGCCCGTGGGACCTCGCTGTCCGGGCTCACGTGTCGAGACGAGGGCGTTCATCGGGTCTACCGCGTCGCTCCGCTCGCCGCAGGGGCCGCCGGAAGCGCTCCGCCCGGGGATTGCGCGATGAGGGACACCTTGGTGAAGCCGGCCTGGCCGACGAGGCCCATCACTTCCATGATCTTGCCGTAGGGCACGTCCTTGTCGCCGCGCACCAGCATGACCTGGGACGGGTCTTCCGCCGCCAGCGCCTTCAGGCGCGGCATGATCGTCTCCGCTGTCAGCTCGTCCTTGGCCAGGAACGGCTTGCCTTCCTTGTCGATGGAAATCTCCAGGGGCTTCTTCGCCTGTGCGACCTTGGCGGCGGTGGTCTTGGGCAATTGCACCGGCACGCCCGTCGTCATCAGCGGTGCCGCCACCATGAAGATGATCAGCAGAACCAGCATCACGTCCACCATCGGGGTGACGTTGATCTCAGACATCGGCGCGGAATCGAGGTCATCCTCGTCATCGCCGCCGCCGCTGGCGCGGACCGAACCCATACCCATCGTTTAGCCCTCCGGGGCTTCGGCGGCCGGCTCGACGGCCCGCCGCATGTCGTCATCGTGCCGTCGCGTCCGCGCCGGCCATGGAATGTTCGTTGCGTGGGAGACGCCGTGCTACTCGGCGGCCGCGGCGTGCGGCACGCTCTTGCGGTCCCGCGCGAGGCGGTTGCCGAGGGTACCGATGCTGGCGACGAAGGCGGATTGCACCCGGCCGAGATCGTTCGTGAGCTTGTTGTAGGCCATCACCGCCGGGATCGCGACGATGAGGCCGATCGCCGTGGCGAAGAGGGCCTCGGCGATGCCGGGGGCCACCACGGCGAGCGAGGTATCCTGGCTCTGGGCGATGGACGAGAACGAGTTCATGATGCCCCAGACCGTGCCGAAGAGACCGATGAAGGGGGCGGTGGAACCGGAGGTCGCCAGGAGCGTCAGGCCCGTCTGAAGGCGCTTGACCCGCAGCGTCAGGGCGGCCCGCATGGCGCGCTCGATGCGTTCGCGCCGCTCGGCGCGGGTCTCGGTGGCGTCCTGGTCGCGCCAGGCTTCGAGCCCGGCCTGCACGATACCGGCATCGATACCCGATCCCGTCGTTTCGAGGGAGCCGCCCGAGCGCACCAGCGTGTCGAAGGCCTTGGCCTGACGCTTGGCGGCGGCGAAACGCACCAGTTTCTCGAACACCACCGTCCAACAGGCGATCGAGGCGATCACCAGTAGAATCATGACGCTTTTGACGATCGGGTCTGCCTGAAGGAACAGGCCGATGAAGGAAAAGTCGTGGGCGACAGCGGCCGGCGCGGAAGTCGGATCCATGGCGGGCTCCTCGGGGTTCGTTGGGTGGTGGCGATCGCCGAGGGGCGACCGGATCGGCAATCAGAAGGTCGGCGTGTCAGCCCGTGGGATCAGCGCGTGAAGCTCGCGCTCGTCTTGCTCTCGGTCTCGATCCGGTCGAGGCATGTCTCGCGGCTGGCCTCGCCGCCTTCGCAGGCGAGCACGTCGTTCAGGAGGACGCGGCCGATCTTCGGGCAGGAAAGGGCCGGGAAATCGAACAGCCGCACCATGGTCTTTCGGTCCTGAATGGGGCCGAGTTCGACGGCGAGGCGCTTCTGCGCGACGCCTTCCGTATCGAACGCGAAGAGGTCGAGCTTGAGGGATTTCAGCGCGGGGCCGCGGCTGTTGTCCACGAGGAGATAGGTGCGGCACGCCTCGCCCGCCGGCTCGAGACGGTTGAGCTCGAGTTTCAGGGGGCTGGGTTTCGCATCCTGGGCGACGGCGGGCGCGCCCCATCCCACCGAAAGGGCAGCGGCGATCAGCGCGGCGCCAATGGCACGGCCGGCCGGGAAGGATGGAAATTCGGTCACGCAGTGCGCCTCGTTCATAACGGTCCGATTCTCCTCGGTTACGGCAGTCCCAAGTCGCATGCCCAAGTTGCCTGCCCAGGTCGCCTGCGTCGATGCGCCTTCGCGAACGGCAATCGCAGAGACCCCCAGGGGGATCGTCTTCGGCGGTTCCTCTGGCATTGAGCGCGACGCTCGCGGTGCGGTGCCGCTCCAACCTGACGCATGACGCCCGGCGCTCGCACCGCCGCATCGTTCGACGTGGCGCGGAGTATCCGAGTTGTCCCTGTAAGATCAAGCTTTGCGCTGAAAATCAGAGCAGTTCCAAACTGTTACTGCGACGCTCGGCGCAGCGAAGGGATTGCCTAATGCTCCCATATCCATTGCTTGATCATCCCAGGTTTCCCTTTTTGGCGACATCCACAGCCTCTTCCTGTCCGCTCCGCTGATCTTCGGGCTCGACATTTCCGTGCGGTCAGGGAGGCGAGTCGACGCGAGGACCGGTCTGAGAGCGGTGCCCTTGATGCCGCTTTTCCACATCTCCATATCGCGGTGACCGGCAGACGACCGCCGGGAGGAGTGCTGCTTCAGGCGGGCTCCAACAGATCGAAGTGCCTCATCTATCGACCCCGGGGCTTCGCCAAGGACTAGATCACGTGACCACACGGCCTTCACCGTTCGGACATCCGTTTCTTCTCGGCTTCGACGAAATCGAACAGGCCCTCGACCGCGTGTCGAAGGCGGCCAATGACGGGTATCCGCCCTACAATATCGAGCGGGTGGCCCGTTCCGACGATCAACCGGAGCGGCTGCGGATCACTCTCGCGGTGGCCGGGTTCACCCGGGACCAGCTCGACGTGATGCTGGAGGAGAACCAACTCGTGGTGCGAGGGCGGCAAGTCGACGACAAGGCGCGGCAATTCCTGCACCGAGGCATCGCCGCGCGTCAGTTCCAGCGTGCGTTTCTTCTCGCCGACGGCATGGAGGTGATGGGCGCGGACCTTTCGAACGGGCTCCTGTCCATCGATCTGACCCGCCCCGAGCCGGAGCGGATCGTCCGCAAGATCACCATCGCGTCGCGCGACGAGGTCTGAGGGCACACTGAGTTTTCACCCGGATACGGGCCGAACGCGGCGCCGATCCTATACGCTCTGCCTCGAAAGGAGGGCATCATGACCGATTTCAATGCGAACCCGATCACCCAGGCCGATCTCGACCCGGCCGAATTCAACGCTGCCGATCTCGCCGCCCTCGGCGAAGGCCACATTGCCTATGTGCGCCCGATCCGTTCCGATGAGGTGAAGCGGCTGTTCCCGCAGGCTCCCGAACTGTCGCCGGGCCTCGACCTGTTCGCCCTGCTCTCGGCCAGCGGGGCTCCGATCCTCCTCGCCGATTCGCGGGATGCGATCGTCGCCAACGCCATGGCCAACGACCTTTTCGCCGTCAGCCTCCACTGAGGCGCAAGGGGGCGCTCAGGCGATCTCGGCCACCGCTGCCGTCAGTCGGGCTAGATCCTGCGGACGAGACAGCCGGTGGTCACCATCGGCGATGAGGGTGAGGACTGTGCCGGCGGCTGGCAGCCGGCCCACCGTCGCGATCGCGTGTTCGTAAGGCACATCCTGGTCCTTCATGCCCTGCAGGATGTGGATGGGGCAGCCCGGATCGATCGGCGCATCGAGCAGCAGGTGCCGGCGTCCGTCCTCGATCAGCGACATGGTGGTGGGGACCGGGTCGGGTCCGTATTCCGTCGCCCGCCACCAGACGCCGTCCCGTTCCATCGTCGCGCGGATCTCCGGCGGGAAACGCTCCCACATCAGCGTCTCGGTGAAATCGACGGCCGGTGCGATCAACACCATTCCGGCCGGTGCGGCGTCGCCGCGCAAGGCTCGGGCTCGCGCGACCAGACAGGCGATCCAGCCCCCCATCGACGAACCGATGAGGATCGGTGGCCTCGTCACGGTCGCGTCCAGCACCGCCATGGCGTCTTCCAGCCATGTGGAGATGGTCGAGGCGGCGAACTCGCCTTCCGATTCTCCATGTCCGGTATAGTCGAACCGGATGAGGGCGCGGCCCTGGTCCCGCGCCCAAGCGTCGAGGACTGTCGCCTTGGTTGCCCCCATGTCAGATCGGAATCCCCCGAGCCAGACGAGCGGAGGCCCGTCCCCCTCGCGGATCCGTATCGCGATGCGGCGCGCGGCGTCTCCCTCTCCAACCGAGATGAAGATCGGGTTCTGGCGGGTCGCGAAATCCATGCTTCATCCGTAATCCGAAGAAAACGAGAATTGAATGCCTCGGAGTCGCTTTTCGTTTACCGAGACGTAAAGCGTGCCCCCGATGCTGGAGACCATGATCGAGACACGAGACGAATACCGGGCCTGCGCCGAAAACCAATGTCCGTCGTGTCTCCGGTTCCGAAAAGGATCACCGGAGTGAACGGCGGCGAGCGGTCGGGCGCAGGCTTTCCCGGTGACATCCAGCCTCTGGCAGGCGCAACGATCCTGCAGATCATTCCTGCCCTTGATGCCGGCGGCGCGGAGCGCACGACGGTGGATGTAGCAGCGGCATTGGCCGCCGTTGGGGCCCGTGCCCTGGTGGCGACGGAAGGCGGGCGGCTCGTGGGCGAGATGCAGGCCAAGGGTGGAACCTGGCTTCCCTTTCCGGCGGCCTCCAAGAATCCCCTCGCCATGGCCGTGAATATCGGTCGCCTCGCCAGCCTGTGCCGGCGCGAGGGGGTTCAGATCGTCCATGCCCGCTCACGTGCCCCCGCCTGGGTGGCGCTCGGGGCGGTACGACGGCTGAAGATCCCCTACGTGACCACCTATCACGGCAGTTATTCCGGCCGGACCGGGGTGAAGGTGCTCTATAATTCGGTCATGGCGCGGGGCGACGTGGTCATCGCCAATTCCCACTACACCGCCGACCTCATCCGGATGCTTCATCCCGAGCAAGCCGGTGACCGCGTGCGGGTCGTCCATCGCGGTACCGACCTCGCCCAGTTCTCACCCGGCGCCGTGGCGCCGGCCCGCGTCGAGGCCCTGCGCCGGTCCTGGGGGGTCGCCCCGCACCAGCGCGTTGTTCTTCTCGCCGCCCGGCTGACGGCCTGGAAGGGCCAGCGCGTGCTGATCGAAGCGGCGGCCGTCCTACGGGACCGGGGCGTCGCCGATGTCGCCTTCATCCTGGCCGGAGACCCGCAGGGTCGCTCTGCCTACGAACGTGAGCTCGATGCGCTGATCGAGGCCCGCGGACTCCGCGATATCGTGCTGCGGGTCGGTCATTGCACCGACATGCCGGCCGCCTTCCGGGCGGCCTCGGTGGTGGCCGTCCCCTCCGTGGAGCCCGAGGCATTCGGGCGTTCGGCCGTGGAGGCCCAGGCTCTCGGAACTCCAGTGGTGGTCTCGGACCTCGGCGCGGTGCCCGAAACGGTGCTTGCCCCGCCGGAAGTGCCCGCCGCGCAGCGCACCGGCTGGCGCGTGCCTCCAGGCGACGCACCGGCCCTGGCAGAGGCCTTGCTCGAGGCGCTGAATCTCGGGGCTAGTGCGCGGGACGCCATGACCCGCCGGGGACGTGCGCATGTGGAAGCGCATTTCTCCCTCGACGGCATGGTGGGCGCCACTTTGGACATCTATGCGGAGCTCCTTGCGGGCCGCGCGCGATGATGCCGTATCGACGGGTTCGTGAACCAAAGCGGTTCGAGCCTGTTGACACGGGACGCAGTTCGGACATGGTGTCCGCAACCGGATTGCCGGAGCGATTGGTGGCCAGGTCTAGCCCTCGGGGCGATGTCCGCAGGCTGCCGTTTCGTCGTTCACGAGGAGATTGAAGCCATTCGTAGACCAATGAGAGCCATGCCGGCCCCGCAGAAGGACGGGCCGCGCGCCAACAGGGACATCCGTGGCGTCCGCGAAGTGCAGCTCATCGATGATACCGGGCAGAACCGCGGTGTCGTCGCCTTCTTCGACGCGTTGGCCCTCGCCGAAGAGGCGGGCCTCGATCTCGTGGAGATCGCGCCGAACTCCGTTCCTCCCGTCTGTAAGCTGCTCGATTACGGCCGCTTCCGCTTCAACGAACAGAAGAAGCAGAACGAGGCCCGTAAGAAGCAGAAGACGGTCGAGGTCAAGGAGATCAAGCTCCGCCCCGGCATCGACAAGCACGATTACGACACCAAGATGAAGGCCGTCATCCGGTTCTTCGAGGAAGGCGACAAGGTGAAGGTCACCCTGCGCTTCCGCGGCCGTGAGATGGCTCACCAGGATATCGGTCTGCGCCTGCTGGAGCGGGTGAAGAACGAGACCCAGGAAATCGCCAAGGTGGAAAGCGAGCCGATGCTCGAAGGCCGCCAGATGATCATGATCCTGGCGCCGCGCTGAGACGCTTTCCGTCCTTTCACTGGACTTGAGAACATTGAAAGCCGCTTCCCGATCCGGGAAGCGGCTTTTTTATCGCCTCGTGACCACTCACGGTATCCCGTGATTCGGCACGGCTTTGCATCCGCGGAGAGGGGAGGGGCGGCGTGTGAGCCGCCCCCGAGGGTTACTTCACCACCGACACCTGCGCGTCGCCGACACGCCTGAGCACGTTGACCGTGACATCGCTGCCGTAGCGCTGGACACGCAGGTCGATCCGCGATTCGCCGAGCTTGAGGTTGAAGATCGAGACGCCTTCGAGGAAATCCGGCAGGGTGGGGTTGCGAAGCCGGATGCGGTTGCGGTCGTGCTGGATCTCCAGGCCGATACAGGCGGAGAGGAAGGCGAACGGTGCCGCTGCCGCCCAGGCCTGCGGCGAACAGGCGACCGGATAGGAGACCGGTCCGCGCTGGTTGCGCCGCATGAAGCCGCAGAACAGCTCCGGCAGGCGCTTCTGGTCCTGGTAGAGCGCAGTATCGAACATGCCCTGGAAGATGCGCGACGCTTCGGGCTTCAAGTCGTAGCGAGCGAGGCCCATCGCCACCATGGCGTTGTCGTGCGGCCAGATCGAGCCGTTATGATACGACATCGGATTATAGCGGGCCTCGCCACGCGCGATGGTCCGCACGCCCCAACCGTTGAACCCGTCCTTCGACAGGAGATTGGCAGCGACGCTCGCGGCCCGCTCCGGCAGGGCGATGCCGGTGAAGAGGGCGTGGCCGGCATTGGACGAGCGCACGGCGCATTGCTTCTTCGCCCCGTCGAGGGCCAGCGCGTAGGTGCCGATCTCCTCGCACCAGAAAGCCCTGTCGAAATTCTCACGCAGCAAGCGGGCCTCGTCTCCGAGACGGGCCGCGAACTCGTCATGACCGAGCAGAGTCGCGAGTTTGGCCATGCCATTCTTGGCGGCATAGACGTAACCCTGGACCTCGCACAGAGCGATCGGCCCCTTCGCGAGCTGTCCGTCGGTGTGGAAGATCGAATCGTGGCTGTCTTTCCAGCCCTGGTTCTCCAGGCCCTTGTCGGTGTCGCGGGCGTATTCGACGAAACCGTCGCCGTCCCGGTCGCCGTACTTGTTCATCCATTCGACGGCGAGTTCGAGGGCCGGCCAGATCCGCGCAATGGTCTCCCGGTCGCCGGTGACGGCATAATACTCATAGGCCAGCATGACGAAGAGCGGCGTGCCGTCGATCGTGCCGTAATAGTGGCGGAACGGCACTTCGCCGAGCATCGCCATCTCGCCGCGCCGGGTCTCGTGTAGCACCTTGCCCGGCTGGGCATCGGCGGCGGGGTCCACGGCCTTCGCCTGGGTCGAAGCCAAGTAGCGCAGGACGCCCTTGGCGAAATTCGGGTCGATCCAGAGGGCCATCATCGCGGTGATGATGCCGTCGCGGCCGAACACGGTGGAGTACCAGGGGATGCCGGCGAAGGGGTAGATCCCCTCGGGCGTGCGGCTCGCCAGCATGTAGAGGTCGGCGGTGGCGCGGCAGGCCGCCTCGTTGAATTGGTCGTTCGACGAGATGATCGTGGTGATGCCGGCGGTGAGTTGGCGCAGGTCCCGCCGCGCGTCGCGATAGGCGCGGGCGAAAATCACGCCTTCGCCGAGGCCCTTCGGGTGCCGTGCACCGGCCCCGCTGCCCGCCGCCTGCGACAGACCGGCCGCTGCATCCTCGCCCACCTTTTCGGCGGCCGGGGCACTGGTGAAGGCGCGGTGCGATTCGCAGACCACGCGGATGAACAGCGACGTCCGGCCGCCAGGGGGCAGCGAGACTTCGAACTCGGCCCGGCCCGGCTCGATATGTTTCGGCTTCGGCCCGAAATGCAGGCTCGTGGTGCGGACCACCTCGTCGAGACCGACATAGCGGAACTGGACCTCGGTCTCGCTCGCCACCTGGACGCTACGCTTGCCCCGAATGGGACGGTCCATTCCGCGCACCTCGAACAGGTCGCGGTAATCGGCGTCGAAGGTGATGCCGATCTTCAGCTTCCAATGCCGAGAATCATAATTGCGCAGGCCGATCCGGTCGTAGCAGGCCCCCTTGAACAGGAACTTGGTACGCTCGATAGCGATCAATTCGCGTGGGATCGTGGTCTCGTCATGAGCGTCGATGCGGATGTCGGGCGTCGTCATGTCGACGCTCAGCGCACCGTTATCGTCCTGCATCACCGAGGAGAGGAGGAGTGGCCGCTGCTCCTCGATGGTGAAGCCGAGGCGCGAGAGGTAGCGGGTATCCTGGAAATACAGGCCTTCCGGCCCAGGTAGCACGCCGATATCGCCGTAACTGTCGAGGACGGCGAAGGCCTCTCCGTACTTCAGCGAGCGCAAGGGACGCTCCACCAGCGAGGTCTGCGCCTCGATATGATATTGCGGCAGCACCGCGTCGGCATCCTGGAAGCCTTGCCCCAGGCCATTCGCGCTGGAACCGTCCTGTGTCGTCGCCGTGGAAGTGTTCGCCGCCATGCCTGAACGTCTCCGGGAAGTGGGCTGCCGGACCTGCAGCATCGAGGCGAAGCCATACCCGGCCCGATGCCGCAGATCATTGTTTAAGTTCGGACTCGCATGAAACGCGGCCATGCGTTTCGGCCCGATACGCTCGATCGTAGCCCGCGAATCAAAAGGCCGCCGATCGCGACCAGGCGACTCGGCGGCCTTCTGGAACCGGTCTCGGCGGATCCGCTCGAAGCGGCACCGATACGCGGAAGGTTAGCAAGGCTGATGCCCGATGGCATCAGCCTTTCGCTAGAGATTTTCAGGCGGGCATCGCCGCGGCTGAGAGCGAGGGGCGGGCCGAACCGTTCAAGTCGCCATAATGCGGAGTGAAGGCGCCCGCATGCGGCATCGTGATCACGTTGGGCTGACCCGCGATCAACTGCTCGTAGACCGCCACGTACTTCTTCACCATGCACTCGGCGGTGAACTGGGTCTCGAAGTGGCGACGGACACCGGCGCGGCTCATGGTCTTCACCTTGTGCACGGCCGCGATGGCATCATCCATCGTGTCGCAAAGGACACCGCTGACGCCGTCGGCGATGACTTCGGGAACCGAGCCGTTGCGGAACGCGATGACCGGAGTGCCGGCCGACATCGCCTCGATCATGACGAGGCCGAAAGGCTCCGGCCAGTCGATCGGGAAGGCCAGCGCCAGCGCGTTGCCGAGGAAGTCCTTCTTCTGTTCTTCGTTGATCTCGCCGATGAACTCGACGAGCGGGTGATGGATCATCGGCTCGATGACCTCGTCCCAGTAATCCTGGTCTGCCTTATCGACCTTCGCGGCGATCTTGAGCTTTACGCCAGACTGGATCGCCATCTGAATCGCGCGGTCGGGGCGCTTCTCCGGAGAGATGCGACCGAGGAAGGCGAGATAGCCACCTTTGGCGTCCGGGTAATACGGGCAGTTCTCGGCCGGCAGGCCGTGATGGATCGTCGACTGCCAGTTCGAGTTGGAGGGCATCGGTTCACGCTGATTGTCGGAAATCGACACCAGCGGCATGCCCGTGAAGGTACGGTAGACCGGCATGAAATCAGGCACGTCGAGGCGACCATGCATGGTCGTCACGCACTTATGGTAAAGATCTTCGAACATCGGATACTGAAGCAGATCGATGTGGAAGTGCAGCACGTCGAATTCGTGGGCCCGCTTGTGCACGTTGTGCAGCATGGCGAGATGGCTTGCGGTATGGTCCCGATAGCCGAGAAGGCGAAGGCCCTCCGGCGTGCAGGCCGCCAGCTTGGCCGACGTCTCGGAATCACCGCTGGCGAACAGCGTGACGTCATGGCCCTGGCGGACGAGTTCTTCCGTGATCCACGATACGACGCGCTCGGTGCCGCCATAGAACTTGGGAGGCACGGCCTCCGAGAGCGGAGCAATCTGGGCAATGCGCACGAAACGTCTCCTGTAAGGTCGAATGTTGCGACGACCTAACGCCAACCGGCCTGAGTGGGACATGAACGGAACTCACGGCCAAGGTTATGGTTCCGAGCGCTTGCCGAGCGCTATGTTTACCTTTGCGTTAACCTTGGATGTCCCCGGTATCCTCGTTTCCACCCGGCCCATCGACCCGGCCCGGCCAGGCGCGGTTCCATGCAGGAAGCCGGCCAGAATTCCCGGTCGGCAGGCCCGGTGGGGCCCATCTTGGAGGGGCCTGCGCGGATCGGTCGTGTTGAAGGATGCGATCCTTGGCATACCTCCGTGTCATGCCTGGATTTGTGCGACGCAGGACGCCCTTGTTTCGCTCAAGGGGGTCGTCTAAGCCTCGCGCCTGCGCAGTCTGGCATTGGAGCAATTCCATACCATCCCGGCGCTCGCGAGGCGTTTCGCTCGCCACGAACACGAGAGGTGTCGCATGACAGGCCTGTTGGCGGATTATCTGCCCCTCATCGTCTTCATCGGCGTGTCGCTCTTCATTGCGGTGGCGTTGCTCGTGGCTCCCTTTCTCGTGGCCTATAACAGCCCTGATCCGGAGAAGCTTTCGGCCTACGAGTGTGGCTTCAATGCCTTCGATGACGCCCGCATGAAGTTCGACGTGCGGTTCTACCTCGTTGCTATTCTTTTCATCATCTTCGACCTGGAAGTGGCATTCTTGTTCCCCTGGGCGATCACCTTCGGTGAGCTCGGCTGGTTCGGGATGTGGTCGATGATGGCCTTCCTCGGCGTGCTCACGGTCGGGTTCGTCTACGAGTGGCGCAAGGGCGCCCTCGAATGGGACTAACTATCCCGTCGACCTGACAATCGCATTGCCCGAAGCCTGATCCCGAGAAACCGATGGCCTTCAGCCCCGATATCACCCGGATCCCCGCCGTTGCACCGGCACCGAAAGGGATCATCGACCCGAATACCGGTCGCCCTATCGGCGCCGACGATCCGACCTTCCTGTCGATCAGCAGCGAACTCGCCGACAGGGGTTTCCTGATCACCTCGACGGACGACCTCATCAATTGGGCCCGCACCGGGTCGCTGATGTGGATGACATTCGGCCTCGCCTGTTGCGCCGTCGAGATGATGCAGATGTCCATGCCGCGCTATGATTGTGAGCGCTTCGGCTTCGCTCCGCGCGGTTCGCCCCGGCAATCCGACGTGATGATCGTCGCCGGCACGCTGACCAACAAGATGGCTCCGGCCCTGCGCAAGGTCTACGACCAGATGCCCGAGCCCCGCTACGTGATCTCCATGGGCTCCTGCGCCAATGGCGGCGGCTACTATCACTATTCCTACTCGGTGGTGCGCGGCTGCGACCGGGTGGTGCCGGTGGACATCTACGTGCCGGGCTGCCCGCCTACGGCGGAGGCGCTACTCTACGGAGTGCTTCTGCTCCAGAAGAAGATCCGCCGTACCGGCACGATCGAGCGCTGAGGATCCGCGATGAGCAACGGCATCTCGATCCTCGCGCATACGGCCGCCCCCGCCGACGGTTCGCTCCAGGCGCTCAGCGACCATGTGGGCGCGGCCCTCGGGCCGGCCATAGTCTCGCGCGCCATCGCCTTCGGTGAGCTGACGTTGAACGTTCAGGCGAGCGATATCGTCTATGCGCTCACCTATCTGCGCGATGACCCGTCCTGCGCGTTCCGCTGCTTCATCGATATCTGCGGCGTTGATTATCCCAACCGGGCCAAGCGCTTCGACGTGGTCTACCACCTGCTCTCACTGCGCCATAACAGCCGCATCCGGGTGAAGGTGCAGACCGACGACCAGACCGCCGTACCCTCCGTCATCGAGGTGTTCCCGGCGGCAAACTGGTTCGAGCGCGAAGCCTACGACCTGTATGGAATCCTGTTTTCGGGGCACCCGGACCTGCGCCGGTTGCTCACCGATTACGGTTTCGAGGGCCACCCCCTGCGCAAGGACTTCCCGCTCACCGGCTTCGTCGAGGTTCGATACGACCAGGACGAGGCCCGTGTCGTGTACGAGCCGGTGAAGCTGACCCAGGAATTCCGGAACTTCGACTTCCTCTCGCCGTGGGAGGGCACCGAATACGTGCTCCCGGGCGATGAGAAAAAGTCGGCTTGAGCAGCGGAGCGAGGCCATGACCGAGCACAATATCCGCAATTTCGCGATCAATTTCGGGCCGCAGCACCCGGCGGCACACGGCGTTCTGCGTCTCGTGCTGGAACTCGACGGCGAGATCGTCGAACGCGTCGACCCGCATATCGGCCTGCTCCATCGCGGCACCGAGAAGCTGATCGAGCACAAGACCTACCTGCAGGCGACGCCGTATTTCGACCGGCTCGACTATGTCTCGCCGATGAACCAGGAGCATGCCTTCTGTCTCGGCATCGAGAAGCTGCTCGGGCTCCAGGTGCCGCGCCGGGCTCAGCTGATCCGCACGCTGTTCTGCGAGATCGGTCGCATCCTGTCTCATCTCCTCAACGTCACCACGCAGGCCATGGATGTGGGCGCACTGACGCCGCCGCTCTGGGGCTTCGAGGAGCGTGAGAAGCTGATGATCTTCTACGAGCGCGCGTCGGGTGCTCGTCTCCATGCCAATTACTTCCGGCCCGGCGGCGTGCACCAGGACCTGCCGCCCGCGCTGATCGACGATATCGAAGCCTTCATCGACCCGTTCCTGCAGGTGGTCGACGATCTCGACGACCTCGTCATGTCGAACCGCATCTTCAAGCAGCGCAACGTCGATATCGGCATCGTCACTGTGGACGAGGCCATGGCCTGGGGGTTCTCGGGCGTGATGGTGCGCGGCTCCGGCATCCCGTGGGACCTGCGTAAGTCGCAACCCTATGAATGCTACGAGGAGATGGAATTCGACGTCCCCGTGGGAAGGAACGGCGACACCTACGATCGGCAGGTCATCCGCATGGAAGAAATGCGGGAATCGGCCAAGATCATGCGGCAGTGCTGCATCAAGCTGCGCGAGCCGGCGGGAATGGGGGCGATCGCCGCCACGGACGGCAAATTCGCACCGCCGCCGCGCCGGGAAATGAAGCGCTCGATGGAAGCGCTGATTCATCATTTCAAGCTCTACACCGAGGGCTTCCACGTGCCGGCCGGCGAAGTCTACGCCGCCGTCGAAGCGCCCAAGGGCGAGTTCGGCGTCTATCTCGTGGCCGACGGCACCAACAAGCCCTACCGCTGCAAGATCCGCGCTCCGGGTTTCGCCCATCTCCAGGCCATGGACTGGATGTGCCGCGGCCACATGCTGGCCGACGTGTCCTGCGTGCTCGGCACGCTCGACATCGTGTTCGGCGAGGTGGACCGGTGACGGTATTCGAGGTTTCGCACTGATGGCCAATCGCAGACTCGCCCCCGCTTCCGAGCAGCCGGCCAGCTTCGCTTTCTCGCCCGAGAACGCCGAATGGGCCAAAGGGCAGATCGAGAAGTATCCCGAAGGCCGTCAGGCCTCCGCGGTGATCCCGCTGCTGTGGAAGGCGCAGGAGCAGAATGGCGGCTGGCTTCCGCAGAAGGCCATCGAGGCGGTGGCCGCCGAACTCGGCATGCCGCATATCCGCGTGCTCGAAGTTGCGACCTTCTACACCATGTTCGCCCTCGAGCCGGTGGGCCGGTTCTGGATCCAGCTCTGCGGCACGGTGCCGTGCGATTCCTGCGGTGCGCGCGAATTGAAGGGCTATCTGCAGGAGCGCCTCGGCGCACCCGGCCATGTCAGCTCAGACGGCAATTTCTCCTGGCTCGAAGTCGAGTGTCTCGGCGCCTGCTGCAACGCGCCCATGGCTCAGATCAATCAGGATTACTACGAAGACCTGACACCCGAACTTCTCGGCAAACTGATGGACGACCTCGCGGCTGGACGCCCGGTCAAGATCGGTTCGCAGGTCGGGCGCACGTCATCCGAGCCGATGGGCGGGGCCGACACGCTGAGCGACGAGACCTTGTTCGACGGGTCGCGCGTGGGCGCATGGCGGAAGCGGTTCGAAGATCAGGCCGCGAAATCCGACGATGCAATGGGCAAGTCCGAAGCTGTCTCGTCCGAGCAACGCGCGGCGTCGGACCCGAAGCCGGCTAAGCCCGATTCGGGCCGCGCCGTGGAGGAGCCGCCGACCGACGCCCCAGCTCAGCGTAACGCATCCGGCGAGACGCCGGTTAAGCCGGGCGACAAGGCCGATGCGGCCGACCCGAAGGAATCGACGGCCCAGCCGAACAAGCCGGCGCCGTCCGTGCCCGAGACGATCGCCGAGGCCGAGACCGCTGGAGCCGAGGCGGGGACGCAATCCGATCTGCCACGCGATGAACCGCCGCCGCAGCCGGTCGCCTCCGGCGCGAGCGCGGACGAATCGTCACCGAAACCGACCGAACCGAAGACGCCGTCCGCCAACGCGAAGGAGATCTGACATGCTCTCCGATCAGGATCGCATCTTCACCAATCTGTACGGTCTGCATTCGCCCGGTTTGGAAGAGGCCAGGAAGCGCGGCGCGTGGGACGGCACCAAGTTCCTGCTGGAAATGGGCCGCGACTGGATCATCGACGAGATGAAGGCGTCCGGGCTGCGCGGGCGCGGCGGTGCCGGCTTCCCGACCGGCCTGAAATGGTCGTTCATGCCCAAGAAGTCGGACGGGCGACCGCACTACCTCGTGGTCAACGCCGATGAATCCGAGCCGGGGACCTGCAAGGACCGGGAGATCATGCGGCACGATCCGCATCTCCTGATCGAGGGCTGCATGCTGGCCTCGTTCTCCATGGCGGCCCATGCCTGCTACATCTACATCCGCGGCGAGTACGTGGCCGAGAAGCACGCCTTGCAGAAGGCGGTCGACGAAGCTTACGCGGCCCGTCTCGTGGGCAAGAATAATGTCCACGGCTACCCGTTCGACATCTACGTCCATCACGGCGCCGGCGCCTACATTTGCGGCGAGGAAACCGCTCTGCTGGAAAGCCTCGAAGGCAAGAAGGGCATGCCGCGGCTGAAGCCGCCTTTCCCTGCCAATATGGGCCTCTATGGTTGCCCGACGACCGTGAATAACGTCGAGTCGATCGCGGTGGCGGGGACCATCCTGCGCCGGGGCGGGGCCTGGTTCGCCGGGTTGGGGGGCAAGAACAACACCGGCACCAAGCTGTTCTGCGTGTCGGGCCACGTCAACAAGCCGTGCAACGTCGAGGAAGAACTCGGCATCACCTTCCGCGAGCTGATCGACAAGCATTGCGGTGGCATGCGCGGCGGCTGGGACAACCTGCTCTGCTCCATCCCCGGCGGCTCTTCAGTGCCCCTGGTGCCGGCTGAGCAGATCATCGACGCCAAGATGGACTTCGACACCCTGAAGAATCTAGGCTCCGGTCTCGGCACGGCGGCGGTCATCGTCCTCGACCGTTCCACCGACATCGTGTCGGCGATTGCCCGCATCGCCTATTTCTACAAGCACGAATCCTGCGGCCAGTGCACGCCTTGCCGCGAGGGCACGGGCTGGATGTGGCGTGTGATGCTGCGCATGGCCGAAGGCCGCGCCCAGCGCCGCGAGATCGACATGCTGCTCGACGTGACGAAGCAGATCGAGGGCCACACGATCTGCGCGCTCGGCGACGCGGCGGCCTGGCCGATCCAGGGCCTCATCCGCCATTTTCGTCCCGAGATCGAGAAGCGCATCGACCGCTACAGCGCCAACCCGCACAGCGATCCTGTGCGGATCGCCGCGGAGTGATCGCCATGTCGTTCGGACCGAAATTCGTTACCGAGAAGCACGCATGACAAAGCTCATCGTCGACGGCACCGAGGTCGATGTTCCGGCCGAGTACACCCTGCTCCAGGCCTGCGAGGTTGCGGGCGCGGAGATCCCGCGCTTCTGCTTCCACGAACGGCTGTCCATCGCGGGCAATTGCCGGATGTGTCTCGTCGAGCTGAAGGGGGCGCCTAAGCCCGTCGCCTCATGCGCCTATGCGGTAAAAGACTGCCGCCCCGGACCCAATGGTGAGCCGCCGGAGATCCTGACGCGGTCCGGAACCACGAAAAAGGCCCGCGAGGGGGTGATGGAGTTCCTCCTCATCAATCACCCGCTCGATTGTCCGATCTGCGACCAGGGCGGCCATTGTGACCTGCAGGATCAGGCGATGGCCTACGGCGTGGATTCGACCCGTTACGGCGAGAACAAGCGCGCCGTCGAAGAGAAATATATCGGCCCGCTGGTGCGGACCGCCATGAACCGCTGCATCCACTGCACCCGCTGCGTCCGCTTTCTCGCGGAAGTGGCCGGCGTGCCGGATCTCGGCGCCATCGGGCGCGGCGAGGACATGGAGATCACGAGCTATCTCGAGAGTGCCATGGGCTCCGAGCTTCAGGGCAACGTCGCCGATCTCTGCCCCGTTGGCGCCCTCGTCCACAAGCCACAGAGCTACGAGG
Source organism: Methylobacterium sp. SD274 (assembly GCF_017355285.1). NCBI lineage: Bacteria > Pseudomonadati > Pseudomonadota > Alphaproteobacteria > Hyphomicrobiales > Methylobacteriaceae > Methylobacterium > Methylobacterium sp. SD274. The sequence goes on from NZ_JADIJP010000014.1 coordinate 74,492, forward strand.
TGCGGCCCTGGGAGCTGTCGAAGACCGAATCCATCGACGTGATGGACGCGGTCGGCTGCGCCATCCGGGTCGATGCGCGTGGCCGTGAGGTCATGCAGATCGAGCCTCGGGTGAACGAAGACATCAACGAGGAGTGGATCTCCGACAAGACCCGCCATGCGGTGGACGGGCTTCGGGCGCAGCGTCTCGACCGGCCGTACCTGCGTGAGAACGGCCGCCTGCGCCCCGCCTCCTGGGGCGAGGCGTTCGCCGCCATCGCCGCCCGGATGAAGAGCGCCGACCCGAAGCGAGTTGGCGCCATCGTCGGTGACCTTGCCGCCGTGGAGGAGATCTACGCCCTAAAGACCCTGATGGGGTCGCTCGGCGTGACCAATCTCGATTGCCGTCAGGCCGGCGAGGCGATCGACCCGGCTTGGGGGCGCGCCGCCTACACGTTCAATCCCACCATTCCGGGTATTGAGGAGGCGGATGCGATCCTGCTCGTCGGGACGAACCCGCGCCTGGAAGCCTCGCTTCTCAACGTTCGTATCCGCAAGCGTTGGCGCATGGCGCCTCTGGCGGTGGGCCTGATCGGCGAGGCGGCGGATCTTACCTATCCCCATACCTATCTCGGCGCCGGCCCCGAAACCCTGGCCGATATCGCCGTCGGAAAGCATAGCTTCTCCGAAGTGCTGAAAAGCGCCAGCCGACCCCTCGTGATCGTGGGAACCGGTGCGCTGACCCGGCCCGACGGCGCTGCCATCCTCTCGTTGGCGGCGGCGCTCGCCAAGGATATCGGTGCGGTCACCTCCGAGTGGAACGGCTTTGCCGTGCTCCAGACCGCGGCGGCCCGCGTCGGCGCGCACGATCTCGGCTTCGTGCCGGGGGAGGGGGGCTTGGCTCTCGGGCAGATGGTCGAGCCCGGAGCGCTCGACGTGCTGTTCAACCTCGGTGCCGACGAGGTCGAGATCGGCGCCGGCGCGTTCGTGATCTACCAGGGCACCCATGGCGATCGCGGCGCGACCCGCGCGGACGTGATCCTGCCGGGCGCGGCCTATACCGAGAAGAACGCCACCTTCGTCAATCTCGAAGGCCGTGTTCAGACGACCAACCGCGCCGGTTTCCCGCCGGGTGACGCCCGCGAGGATTGGGCGATCCTGCGGGCGCTCTCCGATGTCCTCGGAAAGCGCCTTCCCTTCGATTCGCTCGGGGCTCTGCGTCGCGATCTCTATGCGGTGTACCCGCATTTCGCTGCCCTCGACGCGATAGCCACGAGCGACGTGGCCGCCACCGTCGACACGCTTGCGGGGCTCGGAGGCGAGCCGGGCCGTTCGGCCTTCGTGTCCGCCGTTCCGGATTTCTACCTCACCAACGCTATCGCCCGCGCTTCGCGGGTCTTGGCCGAATGTTCGAGCCTCGCGCAGACGCGCGGTCTCGAAGCGGCGGAATAAGGGCTGCCGACCATGCTGGAAATCGTCGGCACCGTCCTACTGCTGATCCTGAAGAGCTTCGTGCTCCTCGCCTTGCTGCTGGTGTTCATTGCCTATGCGCTGCTGGCCGATCGTAAGATCTGGGCGGCGGTGCAGCTGCGGCGCGGCCCCAACGTCGTCGGGCCATGGGGCCTGTTCCAGTCCTTCGCCGATCTGCTGAAGTTCGTGCTGAAGGAGCCGGTGATTCCGGCAGGCGCCAATAAGGGCCTGTTCCTGCTGGCACCGCTTGTCTTCGCCACCTTGGCTCTCGCCGCCTGGGCGGTGATCCCGCTGACGGAAGGCTGGGCCATCGCCGACCTCAATGTCGGCATTACCTACATTTTCGCGATCTCGTCGCTCGGCGTCTACGGCGTGCTGATGGGCGGCTGGGCCTCGAACTCGAAATACGCCTTCCTCGGCGCGCTCCGCTCTGCAGCGCAGATGATCTCGTACGAGGTCTCCCTTGGATTCGTCATCATTTGCGTCCTCCTTTGCGCCGGGTCGCTCAACCTCTCGCGCATCGTGATGGCGCAGGACACCTCACTGGGCATACTCGGCTGGTACTGGCTCTGGCTGTTTCCGATGTTCGTGGTGTTCTTCGTCTCGGCTCTCGCCGAGACCAACCGCCCGCCCTTCGATCTGCCGGAAGCCGAATCGGAGCTCGTGGCCGGTTACATGGTCGAGTATTCCTCGACGCCCTACCTGCTGTTCATGCTCGGCGAGTACGTAGCGATCATGACCATGTGCGCGTTGGGAACGGTGCTGTTCCTCGGCGGCTGGCTCTCGCCGATTCCCTTCGCGCCCTTCACCTGGGTGCCGGGCCTGATCTGGTTCGCCCTGAAGGCCAGCTTCCTCTTCTTCATGATCGCCATGGTGAAGGCCATGGTGCCGCGCTACCGCTACGACCAACTCATGCGCCTCGGCTGGAAGGTGTTCCTTCCGCTTTCCCTCGTCTCGGTCGTGGTCGTCGCCTTCGTCCTCAAGCTGACCGGCCTTGCGCCGGGCGTCTGACAACCCCTCACGGAGATCCGAGCCATGAAGCTCGATCAGGTCGCAAAGGGTCTGCTGCTGAAGGAGTTCGTGTCGGGGTTCGCCCTCGCCATGCGCTACTTCTTCAAGCCCAAGGCCACGATCAACTACCCCTTCGAGATGGGGCATCGCGGGCCGCGCTTTCGCGGCGAGCACGCGCTGCGCCGCTATCCGAACGGTGAGGAACGTTGCATCGCCTGCAAGCTGTGCGAGGCGATCTGTCCCGCGCAGGCCATCACCATCGAGGCTGGCCCGCGCCGCAACGACGGCACGCGCCGCACCACACGCTACGACCTCGACATGGTGAAATGCATCTATTGCGGCATGTGCCAGGAGGCCTGTCCGGTGGATGCCATCGTGGAGGGGCCGAACTTCGAGTTCTCCGTGGAGACCCGCGAGGAGCTTCTCTACGACAAGGAGAAGCTTCTCCTGAACGGTGACCGTTGGGAGCGTGAAATCGCGCGCAATCTCGCAGTGGACGCACCATACCGGTGATGACACGGCGCTCCGGCGGTTGTGCACCGCAGGGGTGGGTTCTATAGACGGGCGGCCTGCACGGGCTGGTTTGAATTTAGGCAGAAGGGGCCGTCCTCGGGACGGCTGATCTCCATAATCGCATGAGTGCAGCCGCAGCCTTCTTCTACCTGTTCGCCGGTGTCGCGATCGCGTCCGCGTTCATGGTCATCACCTCGCGCAACCCTGTCGCGTCGGTACTCTTCCTCATCCTCGCCTTCGTCAACGCGGCCGGTTTGTTCGTGCTGATGGGGGCCGAGTTCCTGGCGATGATCCTGGTGGTCGTCTATGTCGGCGCCGTCGCCGTACTGTTCCTCTTCGTCGTGATGATGCTCGACGTCGATTTCGCGCAGCTGCGCCAGGGCTTCCAGCAGTACCTGCCGATTGGCGCGCTAATCGGCGCGATCTTCCTCATCGAGCTCCTGCTGGTGGTCGGCTCCTGGACGATCGATCCCGGCCTAATGCAGGCGCCGCTCGGTCCTCTCGCCAGTGTCGAGGGTGTCACCAACACCCAGATGCTCGGGCGCGTGCTGTACACCGATTACGTTTTCTTCTTCCAGCTGGCCGGTCTGATTCTGCTGGTGGCGATGATCGGGGCCATCGTGCTCACTTTGCGTGACCGGCCCGGCGTGAAGCGTCAGAACATCGCCGTGCAGAATGCACGGACGCAGGGGATGGCGGTGGAAACCCGCAAGGTGCCGTCTCGCCAGGGCGTCGAGGTCTGATGTCGGCTCAACACAAGGATCAGCGCTCATGATCGGCTTGAGCCATTACCTGACGGTGGCGGCGATCCTGTTCACGCTCGGCGTGCTCGGCATCTTCGTGAACCGCAAGAACATCATCGTCATCCTGATGTCGGTCGAGCTCATCCTACTCGCGGTGAACATCAACCTCGTGGCGTTCTCCACCCATCTGAACGACATCACTGGCCAGATCTTCGCCCTGTTCGTGCTCACGGTGGCGGCGGCGGAGGCAGCCATCGGGCTCGCCATCCTCGTCGTGTTCTTCCGAAACCGCGGCTCCATCGCGGTGGAGGACGTGAACATGATGAAGGGCTGAGCTTCACCCAAGCCGAGCCGCGCGGCTTCCCGCGCGATCCCATTGACGAGAATGGAGCGAGGCCGGGTATCTGGCACGCTTCCGGAGGCCGGGCCAGCCAGCGATGTATCACGCGATCGTCTTCTTCCCGCTCATCGGCGCCCTGCTCGCCGGCCTGTTCGGCCGGCAGCTCGGCCCTCGCGTGTGCGAGTACATCACCACCGGCTTCCTCGCCTTCTCCGCCCTCCTGTCCTGGGGCGCCTTCTTCGAAGTGCCTGGCTCGGATCACGCGACCCGCGTGCAGGTGGCGACGTGGTTCACCGCCGGTGACCTCGTGGTCGACTGGGCTTTCCGGATCGACACGCTCACCGTGGTGATGCTGGTGGTAGTGACGACGGTCTCGACCCTCGTCCACCTCTACTCCGTGGGCTACATGGCGGAGGATCCGCACCGGCCGCGCTTCTTCGCCTATCTGTCGCTGTTCACCTTCGCCATGCTGATGCTGGTGACGGCCGACAACCTCGTACAGATGTTCTTCGGCTGGGAGGGCGTCGGCCTCGCCTCCTACCTGCTGATCGGGTTCTGGTACGAGAAGCCTTCAGCCAATGCGGCGGCGATGAAGGCCTTCATCGTCAACCGGGTCGGTGATTTCGGCTTTTCGCTCGGCATCTTCCTCGTCTTCGTCCTGTTCGGTTCGGTGGCCTTCGACGGCATCCTGCCGCGCGCCGCCGAGTTCAAGGACGCCACGTTCCACTTCCTTGGCTATGACTGGAACGCCATGACGCTGGCGTGCCTGCTCCTGTTCATGGGCGCCATGGGCAAGTCGGCGCAGTTCCTGCTCCATACTTGGCTGCCGGATGCCATGGAGGGACCGACACCGGTCTCCGCCCTGATCCACGCCGCCACCATGGTGACGGCGGGTGTCTTCATGGTGGCGCGCCTGTCGCCCCTGTTCGAAATGGCGCCGAACGCTCTCATCGTCGTGACGATCATCGGCGGTATCACCGCGTTCTTCGCGGCCACGATCGGCATGGTGCAGAACGACATCAAGCGGGTCATCGCCTACTCGACCTGCTCGCAGCTCGGCTACATGTTCGTGGCGCTGGGCGTCGGCGCCTATTCGGCCGCCGTGTTCCACCTCTTCACCCACGCTTTCTTCAAGGCGCTTCTGTTCCTCGGCGCCGGCTCGGTCATCCACGCGATGCATCACGAGCAGGACATGCGGAACATGGGGGCACTCCGCCGCTACATCCCCTTCACCTCCGCGATGATGACCATCGGCACCTTGGCGCTGATCGGCTTCCCCTTCACTGCCGGCTACTATTCGAAGGACGCGATCATCGAAGCGGCCTATGCCTCGACGCGGCCCGGCCACACGCTCGCCTTCCTGTGCACGGTCGTCGCTGCATTGATGACCTCGTTCTATTCCTGGCGCCTGTTCTTCATGACGTTCGAGGGGCCGGCCCGCTGGGCGGGCCACGGCGCCGCTCACCATGACGATCATCACGCTGCACCCGCTTTGGCTCACACCACCTCTGCTACCGCCGACGGCGCACCGGGACACCACGAGGGTGTCGCGCACGACGACAAGGGCCATGACGTAGAGCCCGCGTCTCACAGCGCCATCGAGCATCACGACCATGCGCACACGCCGCATGAGAGCCCGCTGGTGATGACAATTCCCCTGGCGATCTTGGCCTTTGGCGCTTTGTTCGCCGGTCTGCTGTTCAAGAACCGCTTCATCGGCGAGGGCATGGAATCGTTCTGGGGCCACGCCCTCGGTCACGGCCCCGACAACCACATCATGCACGACATCCATTCGGTGCCGGCGCTGGTGGCCTACTCGCCCTTCATCATGCTGGTGATCGGCTTCCTGTTGGCCTTCTGGATGTATATCCGCCGGCCCGAACTGCCGGGCCGGCTCGCCGCCCAGCAGCCGAGCCTGTACCAGTTCCTGCTCAACAAGTGGTATTTTGACGAGCTCTACGACCGGATCTTCGTGCGCCCGGCCAAGAACTTCGGCAAGTTCCTCTGGAAAGAGGGCGACGGCCGGGTCATCGACGGGCTAGGCCCCGACGGCATCGCGACCCGCGTGCTCGACGTCACCCGCGGGGTCGTCCGACTGCAGACCGGTTACGTCTATCATTACGCCTTCGTCATGCTCATCGGCGTCGCCGCCATCGTCAGCTGGTACATGCTCACCGGCCTACCCAAGGTCGGGCACTGATGTCGCGCGCAATGACGGCCGCCAACCCGTATCGGAGTGCCCGCTAGATGTTCGGCCTCGGCATTCTCTCCGGCCTGCTGATCGTGCCGCTCTGCGGCGCGGCCTTCATCCTGACCCTCGGCAACGAATCCGAGAGCGTGAAGCGCAACGCCCGCTGGGCGGCGCTCGCGACCACTATTGTCACTTTCCTTCTCAGCCTCGTCGCCTGGGGCCGGTTCGACCCGTCGACATCGAGCTTCCAGCTTGTCGAGACCCATGGCTGGCTCGCCGAGACGATCAAATTCAAACTCGGTGTCGACGGATTCTCGATGCCGTTGATCCTGCTCACCACGTTCCTGATGCCGTTCTGCATCGGTGCGTCGTGGCTCTCGGTGAACACGCGGGTGAAGGAGTATTTCGTCGCGTTCCTCGTCCTCGAGACGACGATGATCGGTGTGTTCTGCTCTCTCGACCTCGTGCTGTTCTACCTGTTCTTCGAGGCTGGCCTGATCCCGATGTTCCTCATCATCGGCATCTGGGGCGGCAAGCGCCGGATCTACGCGAGCTTCAAGTTCTTCCTCTACACCCTGCTCGGCTCGGTGCTGATGCTCCTCGCCATCATGGCGATGTACTGGCACGCTGGCACCACCGACATCCCGACCCTGCTGCAAACCCGCTTCCCCGTCGGCATGCAATACTGGTTGTGGCTCGCCTTCTTCGCCTCCTTCGCGGTGAAGATGCCGATGTGGCCGGTCCATACCTGGCTGCCCGACGCCCACGTGGAAGCGCCCACCGCCGGCTCGGTGATCCTCGCCGGCATCCTGCTCAAGATGGGCGGCTACGGCTTCATCCGGATCTCGCTGCCGATGTTCCCGGATGCCAGCGCCTATTTCGCGCCGATGGTCTTCGCCCTCTCGGTCATCGCGATCATCTTCACGTCGCTGATCGCGCTGATGCAGACCGACATCAAGAAGCTCATCGCCTATTCGTCTGTGGCGCATATGGGCTTCGTGACGCTGGGCCTGTTCACCCTCAACGAGCAGGGCATCCAGGGCGCCCTGTTCCTGATGATCTCGCACGGCATCGTCTCGGGCGCGCTCTTCGTCTGCGTCGGCGTGGTCTACGACCGAATGCACACCCGCGAGATCGCGGCCTATGGCGGCCTCGTGAAGCGCATGCCGCTCTATGCGGCAGCGATGATGGTGTTCACCATGGCCAATGTCGGCCTGCCCGGCACGTCGGGCTTCGTCGGCGAGTTCCTGGCCATGATGGGGGCCTTCAAGGCCAACCCGACGGTCGCGTTCTTCTCGGTCTTCGGCATCATTCTTTCGGCCGGCTATGCCCTCTGGCTTTATTCCAGGGTGATCTATGGCAAGCTCGAGAAGCCCAACCTGCAGGGCATCCTCGATCTCGATCTGCGTGAGAAGCTTATCCTCGCGCCTCTCGTCGCGCTGACGATCTATTACGGCGTGCATCCCGCGCCCATCCTCGACACCTTCGCCCCCTCCACGGAGGCGCTGATGCAGAGCATGAAATCCGCGCTCTCGAACACGCAGACCGCGGCGGTTCTTCCGCCCGTGGCGCGCTGAAGGTCGACGTAAGATGACCGCTATCCAGGCTGTCCTGCCCTCGCTCTCGCCGGTGATGCCCGAGCTGATCCTCGCGATCGGCGTGCTGGGACTGATTCTCTACGGCGCCTTCCGGGGCGAGCGCTCTGTCGAGACCGTCAATGTCGGCGCGCTCATCCTGTTGATTCTCGCCTTCTTCGTGGTCGTGTCGCAGTCGGGTGCCAAGGTCACGACCCTCAACGGGTCGTTCATCATCGACAACTTCTCGAAGGTGATGAAGGCGCTGATCCTGCTCGGCTCCGCCGCCACGATCCTGCTCTCGCGCGACTATTTCCAGCGCGAACGCATTGACCGGTTCGAGTTCCCGATCCTGATCGTGCTCTGCACCATCGGCATGATGGTGATGGCCTCCGCCAACGATTTGATCGCCCTCTATCTCGGCCTCGAACTGCAGTCGCTTGCTGCTTACGTGATCGCCGCCTTCCACCGGGACAACCTGAAATCCACCGAGGCCGGGCTGAAGTATTTCGTCCTTGGAGCCTTGTCTTCCGGCATGCTGCTCTATGGCTCGTCACTGGTCTACGGCTTCACCGGCACCGTCTCCTTCCCCGGCATCGTCTCGGCACTGAACGACAATGCCGGTTTCGGCATCGTGCTGGGCATCGTGTTCGTGGCCGCCGGAGTCGCCTTCAAGATGTCGGCCGTGCCGTTCCACATGTGGACACCGGACGTCTATGAAGGGTCGCCCACTCCTGTGACGGCGTTCTTCGCCTCGGCGCCGAAGATGGCCGCCGTCGCCATGACCGTGCGCGTCTTCATCGGCGCTTTCCCGGACGTGACCGCGATCTGGCAGCAGATCATCGTTTTCGTCGCCATCGCTTCGATGACGCTTGGTTCTTTCGCGGCCATCGGCCAGCGCTCAATCAAGCGCCTGATGGCCTATTCCTCCATCGGCAATATCGGTTACGCCCTCATCGGTCTCGCCGCTGCCTCGGAGGAGGGGATCCGAGGCGTGGTGATCTACATGATCATCTATCTCGCCATGACGCTCGGCGCCTTCGCCGTGCTTCTCTCGCTGCGTCGCGGCGGCCAGATGTACGAGACGGTCGACGATCTTTCCGGTCTTTCCCGGACACATCCGGTTATGGCCTTCTGCCTCGCCGCGATGATGTTCTCACTCGCCGGCATTCCGCCGCTCGCCGGCTTCTTCGGCAAGTTCTATGTCTTCGCTGCGGCCATCAAGGCCGATCTCGTGGGCCTGGCGGTGATCGGTGTCGTGACCTCGGTGGTCGGTGCGTTCTATTACCTGCGTCTGGTCAAGGTGATGTATTTCGATGAGCCGCAAGCTCCCTACGAAGTGATGCCGCCCGGCCTGCGCATCGTGCTCGGTCTCTCGAGCGCCGTCGTGGTCCTGTTCTTCATTGTGCCCTCTCCCCTTGTCAGCGCGGCAGGCGCCGCGGCCAAGTCGCTGTTCTAGGATTTTGTCTCTCGAAAGGCCGGATTATCGGCTCGGCCCGGCTGCGAGAGCGGCCGGGCATCGGCTTCACGTTTACGAGAGCCTCGGCTCCACCAACACCCGGGCGATGGAGCTGTCACGCGAGGGTGAAAGGGGCCCATTGTGGGTTGTCGCGCTCCGGCAGGAAGCGGGGCGTGGCCGCAGGGGGAGCGCATGGACGTCGTTGCCGGGCAACCTCAGTGCCAGCTTGCTCTGGCCGGTTTCGGACGTCGATCCGGAACAGGTTCCGAGCTTGGGCTTCGTGGCGGGCGTCGCGTTGATTTCCGCATTGAAGAGAATGATCGGGCCACGCCACCTCGAGGCGGCCGGCATGACACCTCAGGATGGGATCGAGGATCGGAAGTCCGGTCGGGCAAGCCCCTTCCGCCTCAAATGGCCCAATGACGTGCTGGCATCGGGTGCCAAGCTCGCGGGCCTTCTCCTGGAGGCGGAAACTCATCCGGGCGGGCGTCGCTCCGCGGTGATCGGGTTCGGCGTCAACGTCGCCGCGTCACCGCAGGACTTGCCTTATCCCGCGACAAGCCTCAGTCAGATAAAGCACGAACCGCGCGCCGAGGATCTGTTCGACCATGTGTCGGATGAGATCGTCGTTGCAGCGCGACGATGGAATCGAGGCCGCGGGTTTTTATCGATCCGTGAGCTTTGGCTCGATGACGCCGCCGGGATCGGCGCACCGGTCTCGGTGCGAACGGGCGGCGAGATCGTGCAAGGAATTTTCGAGACGATCGACGAGGCGGGGCGGCTCGTCGTCCGATCGGATGATGGGACGCGACGGACCGTGACGGCGGGCGAGGTGCATTTGGGTTCGGCCGCGACGGCGGCTTGAGGTTGAACAGTGATGACGACAGGGCAAGACGAACTCGTCTTCGTGCCGCTCGGCGGCGTGGGCGAGATCGGCATGAACGCGGCGCTCTACGGCTTCGGGCCGGAAAAGCGCCGGAAATGGATCATGGTCGATTGCGGAATGGGCTTTGCCGGCGAAGAGGGCTTCCCGGGCATCGACCTGATGTTTCCCGATCTTAGCTTCATCGAGGAGCGCAAGGACGATCTCCTCGCCATCTTCATTACCCACGCGCACGAGGACCATATCGGCGCGATCGGTGAGTTGTGGCCCAAGCTGAAGGCTCCGGTCTACGCCACCCGCTTCGCCAAGAACCTGCTCGAGGCGCGTCGCCTGAGTGAGCCGGGCGCGCCGAAGGTAATCCTGCGCGAGATCGCGGCGCACAAGCCGGTAACGGTCGGACCGTTCGAGATCGAATACGTTCCGGTTTCGCATTCGATCCCGGAATCGAACGCTGTCGCGATCCGCACCGCCCATGGCCTCGTGCTGCATACGGGCGACTGGAAGCTCGACGCCACGCCGATCCTCGGCGACGTCACCTCGGAAGCCTCGTTCCGCAAGCTGGGCGACGAGGGCATCATCGCCATGATCAGCGATTCGACCAACGTCGTGCGCGAGGGCCGCAGCCCGAGCGAGGCCGAGGTCGCCGCCACCCTGCGCGAGCTCATCGCAGAGGCGCCTCACCGGGTAGCCGTCACCACCTTCGCCTCCAACGTCGCCCGCATGCGGGCGGTGGCGGAAGCCGCGCGTGATTGCGGCCGCGAGGTCGTCGCCGTCGGCAGGGCCATGGACCGGGTGATCGGTGTCGCCCGCGAATGCGGCTTCCTCGACGGCCTGCCCGATTTCCGCTCGGCCGACAGCTACGGCTACCTGCCGCGCGACAAGGTGGTCTGCCTGCTCACCGGGTCGCAGGGCGAGGAGCGCGCCGCGCTCGCCCGCGTCTCCCGCGACGACCATCCCGACGTGACGCTGGCCGCCGGCGACCGCGTGATCTTCTCGTCTCGCGCCATTCCGGGCAACGAGCGGGCGGTGGGTGCGATCATCAACGATCTGGTCAATGCCGGCATCGAGGTGGTGACCGACCGGACGAAACTCGTTCACGTCTCCGGCCATCCCCGTCGCGACGAAATGGCCGAGATGTATGCGTGGACCCGGCCGAGGACGGCGATTCCCGTCCACGGCGAGGCGCTCCATCTCGACGAGCATGCCCGCTTCGCCCTGGCCCAGGGTGTCGGCAACGTGGTCAAGGCCCGCAACGGCAGTGTCGTGCGCCTCGCCCCCGGCACGCCGGAGATCACCGACCACGTGAAAGCCGGGCGTCTGTTCAAGGATGGCAACATCCTGATCGATGCAAAGGATCGCGCGATCCCCGAGCGGCGCAAGCTGTCTCAGGCCGGTGTCGTCTCGGTCGCCATCGCCATCGACGTCCAAGGTGAGGTTCTCGGTGAGCCGGCCATCGACATCATGGGCCTGCCCAATCGCGGCAAGAACGGCCAGCCGATGCTCGACGTCGCCGTCGAAGCCGTGTCGCGGACCCTCAGCGGCCTGTCGAAGCAGAAGCGTAAGGATGCCGAAGCGGTCGAGAAGGCCGTCGATCGTGCGATCCGCTCGGCCGTGAACGAAGCCTGGGGCAAGAAGCCCGCCTGCCACGTGCAGGTCGTGGAGGTGTGATGCTGCCTCCCTCCCCCTTGTGGGGAGGGAATGAGGGTGGGGGTGGTTCAGGACAGGGCGCAACCTCTTCGGAGCCACCCCCACCCCTAACCCCTCCCCGCAAGGGGGAGGGGAATGCGCGCACAGATGACGCAGAGAAGGGAGCAGACCATGATCGGACGCCTGAACCACGTGGCCATCGCCGTGCGCGACCTCGACGCGGCCTGTGCCATCTATCGTGACACCCTCGGCGCCACGCTCACCGAGCCCCTGCCGCAGCCGGAGCACGGCGTCACGGTGGTTTTCGTGAACCTGCCCAACAGCAAGGTCGAGCTAATGTCGCCGTTGGGCGAGGGTTCGCCCATCGAGAGCTTCGTGGAACGCAACCCCAATGGCGGCGTGCACCATGTCTGCTACGAGGTCGACGACATCATCGCCGCCCGTGACAAACTGAAGGCTCAGGGTGCCCGCGTCCTCGGTACCGGCGAACCGAAGATCGGCGCTCACGGCAAGCCGGTGCTGTTCCTCCACCCCAAGGATTTCCTTGGCACCCTGGTTGAACTGGAGCAGGTGTGAGCGGCGTGAGCGCCCTCGTTCAGACCGTCTCGGCCACGATCTGGCGGACGCTGGCCACCATGATCGTCATCGTCTCGGCGGTGGCGATCCTCTCCGTCGTGTTGTTCAAGCTGACGGTGTTCGGAGCCTTTGCCCTCTATTTCGTGGTCTGGTGGACGCTGCTCTTCGTCATTCTGCCCATCCGCAATCAGGTCGAGACGGACCCGTCGCTGATCGTGCCGGGACAGGACCCAGGTGCGCCCGCGGCGCCGCGGCTGCGCGAGAAGGCGATTTGGACGACGCTCCTCGCCAGCGTCGTGTTTCTCGTCGTCATCCCGATCTTCGAGTTGTCGGGGCTCTAGCGCCGCGATCCGGCGAGCTGTCGGATCGTCCTGCGCCCACATCCGGAGAGCCACGTCGGCCATAAAAAAAGCAAGGCTCGCGCCTTGCTTTTTGAGACGACAGATGACGTGTCAGCCTATTTTATCTCACGCATTTCTGGCGGCGTGGCGGCTGAAATTTCCTCCCGAGACTCGGACCTCGCGCTGCCTCTCCGGGCGTCGCGACCATCACGGTGGCGCTTATAGGAACTGGATTGCGCATTGTCACGTCTCCGGAGATGGTTCCTGGCGTTTTTTTGCAAGAGTTGAGCGTTTTTCGCTCTCGTTTCGCGGAATGCCCGAGTTTCGGACCACCCGGCGTTTTTCTCGACGCCGCAGGACGCTTGTATTTTCCCAACGCAATGTGTTGTGTGCCCCGCAACGATGCGCGTTACGATCGCGCTCCAAAACGATCCAGGGCCCCCGATGCGTCTCTCCCGCTATTTCCTGCCGACCCTGCGCGAGACGCCCAAGGAGGCGGAGATCGTCTCCCACCGCCTGATGCTGCGGGCCGGCCTGATCCGTCAGGAAGCGGCGGGCATCTATGCCTGGCTGCCCTTGGGTCTGCGCGTGCTCAACAGGGTCTGCGCGGTAGTCCGCGAGGAGCAGGATCGGTCCGGCGCCATCGAACTTCTGATGCCGTCGATCCAGTCGGCGGAGTTGTGGAAGGAATCCGGCCGCTACGAGGCCTACGGCAAGGAGATGCTGCGCATTTCCGACCGACATGACCGCGAGATGCTGTTTGGCCCCACGGCCGAGGAGGTCATCACCGAGATCTTCCGCGGCAGCGTTCGCTCCTACAAGGACCTGCCGAAGAACCTCTACCAGATCTCGTGGAAGTTCCGGGACGAAGTACGCCCGCGCTTCGGCACCATGCGCTCGCGCGAATTCCTGATGAAGGACGCCTATTCGTTCGATCTCGACCAGGCCAACGCCCGGCACGCCTACAACAAGATGTTCGTCGCCTACCTGCGCACTTTCGCCGGCCTCGGTCTCAAGGCGATCCCCATGCGCGCCGATACCGGACCGATCGGCGGTGATCTCAGCCACGAATTCATCATCCTGGCCCAGACCGGCGAGAGCGAGGTGTTCTGCGACCGGCAGTATCTCGATTTCGACGTTCCGCCGGTGACTACGGATTTCGACGACGTCGCCGGCCTCCAGGGCACTGTCGACCGCTGGACCTCGCTCTACGCCGCCACCTCCGAGATGCATGAGCCGGCGGCCTTCGCCGAGGTTGGCGAGGACAAGCAGATGGCCGCGCGCGGCATCGAGGTCGGGCACATCTTCTATTTCGGCACCAAGTATTCCGAGGCCATGGGCGCGAAGGTGACCGGACCGGACGGCGTCGACCGCCCCGTTCATATGGGTTCCTACGGCATCGGCCCGAGCCGGCTGGTGGCCGCGATCATCGAGGCCTCGCATGACGAGGCCGGCATCATCTGGCCGGATTCCGTGGCGCCCTTCGACGTCGCTCTCATCAACCTGAAATCCGGAGACGCGGCGACCGATGCAGCTTGCGCCGAAATCCAGACCAACCTCGAGGCCAGCGGCCTGACGGTGCTCTACGACGACCGCGACGAGCGTCCGGGCGCGAAATTCGCCACCGCCGATCTGATCGGCCTGCCCTGGCAGGTCGTGGTGGGCCCGCGCGGCCTTGCCGAGGGCAAGGTCGAGATCAAGCGCCGCGCCGGGGGCGAGCGTGAGAGCGTGGCACCGATCGACCTGATTTCGCGCCTGAAGCGGAACTGAGGCCGGCATGGCTCTGGCAGAGACGGTGAAGGAACGGCTGGCGGGTCTCTCCGGCCTGTTCAAGCGCGGCAGCACGCCGCCCTTCGCGGCCTTCGAATGGATCATTGCCGGGCGCTACATGCGGGCCCGGCGGCGCGGCGGCGGCGTCTCCGTCGTGGCCTTCTTCTCGGTCCTGGGCATCGCCCTCGGTGTCGCCACCCTCATCATCGTCCTTTCGGTGATGAACGGGTTCCGCACCGAACTGCTCTCCAAGATCGTCGGTATCAACGGCCACGTCTTCGTCACACCGATCGACAAGCTGTTCACCGATTACGTCGACCTTTCCGACAGGCTCTCCAAAGTGGCTGGCGTTCGCTCGGCGATCCCGCTGGTGGAAGGGCAGGCCTTCGCGTCCTCGCCTTATGGCGGCAGTGGCGTGCTGGTCCGGGGTATCCGCGGCGAGGACATCGGGTCCATCGGGTCCATCGCCAAGACCATCCGGGGCGGCACCCTCGACGGGTTCGACGACGGAACCGGGGTCGCCATCGGCCGGAGGCTCGCCGAGTCCCTCGGCGTGCAGGCCGGCGACCAGATTACGCTATCCACCCCGAAGGGGGCGACGACACCGTTCGGCACCGCGCCGCGCACCAAGGCCTATACGGTGAAGGCGATCTTCGAGATCGGCATGACCGAGTTCGACGCCACCTTCGTGTTCATGCCGCTGGCCGAATCCCAGGCCTTCTTCAACCGTGACAGCGACGTCAGCCTCATCGAGGTCTATCTCGACAACGCCGATGCGGTGGCGCAATTGCGGCCCGACCTCGAAATGGCGGCCGAGCGGCCCGTGCTTCTCACCGACTGGCGCCAACGCAACCGAACCTTCTTCGGGGCGCTCGAGGTGGAGCGGAACGTGATGTTCCTCATCCTCAGCCTGATCGTTGTGGTGGCGACCCTCAACATCGTCTCCGGCCTGATCCTGCTGGTGCGTGACAAGTCCAGCGATATCGCGATCCTGCGGACGATGGGCGCCACGCCCGGCACGGTGATGCGGGTCTTCCTCATCAACGGGGCGCTGATCGGCGTCGTCGGGACGCTGAGCGGACTCGCCCTCGGTGTCCTCATCACCCTCAACATCAAGCCGATCCAGCGGGTCCTGTTTCCCTCCGCCTGGGATCCGACCGTGCGGTTCCTCGCGGAAATTCCGGCCGAGATGAATTCCAGTGAGATCACCGTGGTGGTCCTCACCTCCATCGCCCTGTCGCTCGTGGCGACGCTCTATCCCTCCTGGCGCGCTGCCCGGCTCGATCCGGTCCAGGCCCTGCGTTACGGCTGAGGGGAGATTCAACCATCATGACCACCTCTGCCGACGAGGCCGGCGCGCCGCCGGTCCCGGCCCTGTTCTTCGCCAAAGTCGAACGCCGCTACGCGCAAGGAACGGGAGCCCTCGACATCCTGCGGGGGGCCGATCTCGCGATCTGGCCGGGCGAACTCGTGGCTCTGGTGGCACCCTCAGGGGCCGGAAAATCGACGCTTCTGCATCTCGCGGGCCTGCTGGAGCGACCCGATGGCGGCGAGGTCTATATCGGCGGCCAGCCCACGGCGGCGATGCCCGATGCCGAGCGCACGCGGTTCCGCCGCGAAGAGATGGGCTTCATCTATCAGTTCCACCATCTCCTGCCGGAATTCTCGGCCCTGGAGAACGTGGTGATGCCCCAGCTCATCCGTGGCCTCGGCGCAAAGGAGGCCAAGGCGCGCGCCACCGAACTTCTGAGCTTCCTCGGCCTGAAGGAGCGCCTTGTTCACCGCCCGGCCGAATTATCGGGCGGCGAGCAGCAGCGCGTCGCCATCGCTCGTGCGGTCGCCAACGGCCCGCGCCTGCTGTTGGCCGATGAGCCCACCGGTAATCTCGACCCGCACACGGCGGCTCATGTCTTCGGCATTCTTGTCTCGCTGGTGCGTGCCTCCGGCCTCGCGGCCCTCGTCGCCACCCACAACATGGAGCTCGCCGCCCGCATGGACCGGCGCGTCACCATCCGCGACGGCATGATCGAGCAACTGGCGTAAAGCCGAATCTGCAGCTGCATTTGTATAATGGAGCTGCCCCCGTCAGCGACGGCGGGGCGCCATTTGTTCGATCGCGTCGCAGGCGGCCGACACGCCGTCCAGCCCGTTGAAGCGCAACCTTAGCTCCTGGCAGGCCTGGGCCACCTCTGGCGATGCGAGGAGGCGGCGGAGCCGGTGCGCGCCGCGCCCGGGCGTGAAACGCCGCCGGCTGAGGCTCGTGCCGGCACGAAGGTGTTTCACCCGCGCCGCCTCGTCGAAATGGTCGAACGCCACCGGGACGATCATCTGCGGCGTTCCGGCGGCCAAAGCCTGCGCCACGGTGCCGATGCCGCCATGATGGATCAGCGCCGCCGCGTGCGGCAGCAAAGCGCTGAGCGGCGCGTAGGGGACATGGATCAGGGTCTCCGGCAGGGACTCTGGAACCTGACCAAGCTCTGGAGCAAGCAGCACGCCCCGCCGCCCCAGACGCTCGCAGATGGCGAGGGCGGTTCGGAAGAAGCCCGATGCCTGGCGCATGGCCGATCCGTAAGTGAAGACCAGGGGAGCATCCCCACCCCTCAGGAACCGCGTGAGACGGGGCGCGAGGTGGTCCGTGTCACCGAAGCGATCCGCGATGGGAAAGCCCACATGCATGGCCTGCCGGGGCCAATCCGGCTGCGAGGCCGCGAACCAGTCGGGAAAGAGCAGCAGGACACGGGAGGGGCTGTTCCACCAGTAGCGCAGCCGACGTACGGGTTTGAGGCCGAGTTCCTGCCGAAACGCGTTGATGGTCGGCAGGGCGGCCGGGCCGATCACGTATTTGTCGGCGCCCCGGCCGACCCAGTGGCGAATCCGGGACGGCGTCCAGGCGGGGAGCGGCACGCCCGGCAGGATCGGGGAGGCATAACGGCTCTCCATCAGCAGCGGCATCGCGTGGATGGTAATGACAGGAAGGCGTAGCTTCTCCTGTGCCACGCGTGCGCCGAAGGCCAGCGTCGAGGCGACCACGATCGAGTGGCTCTTGCGCGCGTTCGCGGCGATCCAGCGATAGGTCTGCTCGGTGGCGGCGGCCATGTTTCCGAACAGGGCGGCGGCCCCGCGGCGCGGATGCCAGAGCTCGGGATCCGCGGTGATGCGGCGGTAGTCGCAATCGTCCCCGAGGGAATGGAAGGGCAGGCCGATTCGCGCCGCGTGATCCGCGAACGGGGCGGGGGCGGCCAGGATCACGTCTTGTCCGCGACGAAGAAATTCCGCGCCAATGGCCAGAAAAGGAAGGATGTCGCCGTGAGAACCAATGGCAACGAGATGTATTCGCATTCGACCATTTACATAGGATAGCGAAAATGGCCAAGAATGGAGTGTTGTCCGCGGTTCTTCGGCCCGATCGTCCTTTCAAGTGCTTTAGAATCGAACGGGTTGCGCGGGGAGGACTATTTGTCTCCTCTCGCACGAAGCCTGGCGGACGATCGTGAGGATCCCCCGCCCGGTGTGAGGGGAGCATTTCGGCAGGCGGAGGAAACCCTCGAGGCCGGGCGCATGGGGTTAGGCGCCGCGCCCTGTCCGTACGTTAACGGTGTGCTAACCACATCGCGACGCAAACGAAATGCCCGCTTTACACAGAACAAAACAAGAACAAAGATCGCCGCGTCAACGAGAGGCGATCACAATGCTCAAGCGGATGATCCTGACCGGCGCGGTGGAATTCATGGCCTTCGGGTTGCTCTCCGGCGCGTTCGTCGTCTGGGCGGTGGCACTGGCACCTTTGCGGTAGGGGGCCCGCCTTAACGTTCGGTGAGCTTCAGCTCGATGCGGCGGTTGCGGGCGTAGACGTCGTCGCTGGTCCCGGCCTCGATGGGCTGGAACTCGCCGAAGGCAGCAGCGAGCAGGCGCTGGGGCGGGATGCCCCTGCCGGCCATGTACTGCACTACGGCGATGGCGCGGGCCGCCGAAAGCGACCAGTTCGACGGGAATTGCGAACTGGCGATGGGACGGGCATCGGTATGCCCGTCGATACGCAGGACCCAGGGAATGTCCGCCGGGATCTGCTTCGACAGATCGAGGATGGCCGTGGCGATCCGGTCGAGTTCGGGCGCCGCCTCGGCCTTCAGGCTCGCCGAGCCCGCCGGGAACAGCACCTCAGATTGCAGGACGAAACGGTCGCCGACCACGCGGATATCGCTGCGGTTGCCGAGAATCTGGCGCAGGCGGCCGAAGAAGTCCGAGCGATAGCGTGCGAGTTCCTGCACCTTCTGGGCGAGCGCCACGTTCAGCCGGCTGCCGAGATCGGCGATGCGGGCCTGGCTCTCGCGGTCTCGGCTCTCGCTCGCGGCGAGCGCGTCCTCAAGGGCGGCAAGCTGGCGGCGCATGGCGCCGATCTGTTGGTTGAGGAGATCGATCTGCGATGCGGCGCGCGCATTGGTGGCACGTTCGGCCACCAGCTGCTTGTCGACTTCGCCCTGGCGGCCGTCACTGCTAGCAGCGCCCGCCTGTTCCTTCAGCTTGTCGCGCTCGGCCTCGGTGCCGAGAAGCGTCGTGCGCAGGTTCGAGGCCTTCTCCTCCTGCGCCCGCCGATTGGAGCGTTCCAGGGCGAGAAGATCTGTGAGATCCGCGATCTGCCGGTTGAGCCGGTTCAGCACCGAATCGCGGCCGGTGATCTCCTGGGACAGGAAGAACTGTCCGACGACGAAGATCGTCAGCAGGAAGACGACGGCGAGCAACAGCGTCGCCAGGGCGTCCACATAGCCGGGCCAGACGTTGAGGCTCCGGTCCCGGCGCGTGCGCAGCGAAGCCATCAGGCCTTCTCGCGGCCGAGCCGGTCGAGCACCTGCTTCAGTTCACGTTCCCGCGTCGCCTGCGCCTCGACCCAGTCGCGGATCATCTGCTGCTCGGCCCGCATGTGCTGGACGAGACCCTGGATACCCTCGGCGAGGTTGGTCATCGCCTGAGTCGCCACGCGGCCGTTGGCGCCCTCCGAGATGATGGCCGACAGCCTGTCCACCGCCTCGGTGAGTTCGCGGGCCGAGGCCGGCTCTTGCGCCGCCACGGGACGCGCCACCGCGGCCTGCTCCTCGCCGGAGACCAGCCAATCCTCCAGCTCGTTGTGGAAGCGGGCGTGAGCCTGGCCTGCCTGCAGGTCGAGGAAGCCGGTGATGAGCGAGCTCGCGAGGCCGAACAGCGAGGCCGAGAAGGCGAGGCCGATGCCGGAAAGCGGTTTGGCGAGGCCGCTCTTCAATTCGTCGAACATCGCGCTGGCTTCGCCGCCGCCGCGCATGCTCTGGATCACGCCGCCCACCGCGCCCAGCGTGTCGATGAGCCCCCAGAATGTGCCGAGCAGTCCGAGCAGGATGAGAAGCCCGGCGACGTAGCGCAGGATCTCGCGGCCCTCGTCGAGGCGGGCGGCCACGGTGTCGAGATAGGAACGGACGCCGGCCTGAGTCGTCCCCTCACGGCGCGCCAGGATCGCCGGGGAGAGCGGCGCCAGCAGCGAGGGCGGCTTGGCCGACCCCTCACCGGCTGCGACCGCGTTGACGTAGGCGACCTCGCGGAAGAGGCGGATCACCTGGCCGAAGGCGAGCAGAATGGCGATGAGGAGGACGCCGAGGATCAGCCCGTTCAACCCGGCATTGGCCAGGAAAGCCGGCGTGATCTGCCGGAACAAGACGAAGGCAAGGAACCCGACGAGGGTCAGGAAGACCAGCATCCGGACCAAGTAGATGCCCGGGCGGCTCAGGGGGGCAGTCGCGGAGCGGGTCGCCATGGGTTGTCTGGGACTCTGAGGACGCCGGTCTCAGACCATGCGTCGAGCTGCGGAAACGGAAAGCACTGCGCGTACGCTCGAGCTGAAGTGGACACACATTCGATGCATAGCCGTCTGCGATCAAGCGGCACGACTTCCTCGGATCGATCAAACGGCGTCTATGCACGGAATAGCGTGTGCGGCACGCGGGGGCGATCATGGCGGATCGCGACGGGCGTCCCATGGTCCATACCGGTCGGAAGGCCGGCTGCTACGCACACCGAATCGGTACCTCGATGATGCGGTACGGGGTCGAATCCCAGGGACGTTTCTGGACGAGGCGGACAGTCGTGTCCCCGGGCCGCTCCAGGCGAACGCGAAAGACCTTTTCTCGCGTAGCCCCGACGCCTTCAGCCGCCGGACCCAGGGCCTCGCTCACGACCGTGGCGGCTTGGTGTGCGACCTCGGCATACCAGAGGAACCCCCCGATTCCTTCGCCCGGAGCAGTTACCTCGATCGTCTCGCCAGAACAGGCCTTTATGGGGCCGCGACGCTCAAGCTCCATTGAGGTTCACTCCAGTACGATCCTTTATCGCGTACCGGCGCGCCCACAGACAAGTCCTTCGGTCGAGCCGGAGGCCTCATCCCCCGGTCTTCATGCGGAGACTTTCGAACGGCGCCGAGGGGGGGCGATGCCAGAATGTCAGTTTTGAGAAGAGCAATCTCCGGATCGTAGAATAGCACTTCGGAATCGATGCCGCATTCACCAAAACCAATACGGAAGAATCCCTGTTCGCCCCAGCCAGTTCCCCAGCTGTTCTTCGCGATCCAGCATTGGTGAATGTCATCGTAACCGATGACGCAGACGGCATGCCATCCGAGGAAGTCGCCGGTGACATGGGTATAGATGCCGCTGCGGTAGGTGTAGAAATCCTGGTAGACGCGGAAACCTCCGATGACAGGTCCCTTCTGCAGCGCTTGCTTGCGAGCGATCTGAGATGCCGCTGTCTGATAGCGCGGGACGGTCACCACGGGTCGAATGTTGCGGCACGGCTGGTCGCCCGCCACGTAGGGAAAATCGACTTCCAGACCGATCCCGGGCTTCTTCGCGAAGGCCAGGGCCTTGGTGTAGAACCATCCCACGCCACAGGAGTTCGGCGCGCCGCAATAGAATAAGTGTGCTTCGGACAGATCAATGGCACCGTCGGGACGACCGGTTCCAATCAGCATTCGGCTCTCGACGGAGGCGCATGTCGCGAAGGCGACGCAGGAGCCGCAGTGCGACTGGTCCCTAATGGGCGTGACGTAATTCTTCCCGCTTGCGTTCCGCCAGTCGAGATGCGCCGGGGGAGGGGCGACAACTTTGAACAGCGCCGATTCGGCATTTCTCGTTTCGAGGACGTCTTGCTTCGCGCGCTCTGGATCGAAGGACAGGCCGAACCGTTCGGTCGCCGGGCCACTTGCGTCGTAGTATTCGCTGAGAGCTGTGGGACCCGAATCCCACTGGGCACCTGCCCGCTGGATCGCTGCATTGATGCGGAAAAAATCGGGTTCGGCCAAGTCTACAACCTCCAGGGGAGATCCAACGAATCTCTCCTCTAAGTTGTGATTGGGGGTGAGGTGGTAGTCAAGGTTGTCTTTCAGGGGCAGGCGCTATCAGCGGGGTCGAGTTGCGCCTGCGCGCGTGGCTTAATCCCAGGCGCGAGGCCAGGTTTCTTCCAGATGAGGCCCGAGGCGTACTGCCGAGACCATGGTGGCGAGCCCCGTGGCATTGTCGGTCTCGACGGCGATCCCGCATAATGTGCCCTTACCCTGCGCCGCTTCCAGGCGCGCGCCGGGGGTCTTCTGCAGGAAGCGCCTCAGGGGCTCGTCCTTCTGCATGCCGAGAATCGAATCGTAATCGCCGCACATGCCGGCATCCGACAGGTAGGCGGTGCCGCCGGGGAGAATGCGGTGGTCGGCGGTGGGCGTGTGTGTATGGGTGCCGACGACGAGGCTGGCGCGGCCATCGAGGAAGTGGCCGAAAGCCTGCTTCTCGCTGGTGGCCTCGGCATGGACATCGACGATGACGGCGTCCGCCACCTCGCCGAGGGGGCAGGCGGAGAGTTCGCGCTCGGCGGAGGCGAAGGGATCGTCCAGCGCATCCATGTAGATGCGGCCCATGACGTTGAGAACGAGGACGCGGGCGCCGCCCCGCGTCTCCACCACGGTGGCGCCGCGTCCCGGTGTGCCCGGCGGATAGTTCGCCGGGCGGACGAGCCGCGTTTGCCGCTGGATGAAGACGAGGGCTTCGCGCTGGTCGAAGGAATGGTTGCCCAGCGTCACCGCATCGGCGCCCGCCTGGAGGAGTTCGTCGCAGATCGCCTCGGTGATGCCGAAGCCGCCGGCCGCGTTCTCGCCGTTGATGACCACACAATCGAGGCGCCAGCGCTCACGCAGCTTTGGCAGCCGGTCCATCACCGCATTGCGGCCGGGGCGGCCCACCACATCGCCGAGGAAGAGAAGTCGCATGCGTCGCTGTCAGTCCCGGACGAGCGGGACCGGTCCCGCTTCCGTAATGAGGTGGTCGAGGGGTTGGTCGTGCGGCTCGGAGGGCACGTACTCCACCTCCTGCACGGAAAAGGCGATGCCGATCGTCAGGACGGGGCCGTTGCGGGAGAGCCGATCGATGGCCTGATCGTAATAGCCGCGTCCGTAGCCGATGCGGTGCCCGCGCCGGTCGAAGGCGGCGAGCGGAACGATGAGGGCGGTGGGATCGAGGGGGGGCAGGTCGTCGCGCGGTTCGCTGAGACCGAAGGAACCCGGAACCAGCGCCTCACCGGCGCGCCATTCGCGGAAGACGAGGCCTTCCGGCGTCACCTTCGGCAGGGCGACTCGCTGGCCGCGCGCGAACAGCATCCCGATGAGAGGGAGGGGATCGACTTCGCTGCGGATCGCCCAGAAGGCACCGACGATGGGAGCCTGGGCGAGGGGCTCGACCTGCATCACGCTCTCGGCGATCCGTAATCCGTCGACCCGGCGGGTCTCGGGGGCGAGGCCATCGCGGCGGGCGAGGGCATCCTTGCGAAGGGCGGCCTTCAGGGCGGGGAAATCAGAGTGCGGAGCCACGTGAGCCGTTGGAGTTGCGATCCCGGGAAACCTACAGTGTAGGTGGGCGCCGTGTTGGCCAAGTCCAGGGACAGGGCCAGGGACAGCTCCCTGGGGAGTCGATAAGGCCCCGGGGAAAAGTACTCCTGACGAACCCCGCAGCACCGCATCACCCATGTAGCGTCGGCCGGCCGTGGGCGCCAGGGGGGAGCGCGCGCAATCATGCGCCGGAGGCCCTCATCCCGCCGCCAGCGCGTGAGCCAGACGCTCGATCCGGTCCGCCGCACGGCCGAGCCCGTCCGCGATGCGAGCCTCCTCTTCGGCACGGAGGGAATCCGCACTCTCGACGCGGTCCCGGAGGGCCGCCGTCTCTGTCTCGAGGTCTGCGAGACGGCGCTTCAGTTCCGCCAATTCGTCCGCCTGAGTCAGGGCGGCCATGACGTGAAGACGCATGTCGCCGATCTCGCCGAAGAATTTCCGCATCCCGGTCACGCGGGTGTCGAGTTCCGCGGCCAGCGCCGAGAGATGCGCCTCTTCGCCTTCGGCGCAGGCCATCCGGTAGCTCTTGCCGTCGATGGTGACGCTAATCTGAGGCATGTCCGATAGGGTTGGTGTGAGAGAGGCGGGTTTAACGCGCGGCGCGGGGATGGGCCAGCACGCCCTCCACCGCTTCGATCGCCCGGCCGAGGCGGTGGCCGACATCGCTGGTCGTCGCCTCCACCGTGGCGAGGCGGGCGCTGGCAGCGTCGAGCTCCGCCGCAAGGCGCGCCCGGTCCTCCGCCATGATCGCGAGTTCCGTCTCCAGGTCGCCGGGCTCGCGCTCGGCTTCGAGGCGGTGGGTCACCGACGCTTCCAGCCGGGTCAGGGCCGTCTCCAGCCGGGCAAGGGCGTGGTCGACGTTCGGCCGCTCGGGCGTCGGGATCATCGTTGTACCTTCCGCCGGGTCATAGATCTGCCCGTCCACTTGTTTCGGAAAATCGGATTTGTAGCCAAATCGCTACTGATACGCGCGCGAAATCGCTGCTTTGCCATCATATGCGGGGAAGGAGAACGAATCGATCAGGCAAAACCTTTGCCAGCGGTTTCCCTCATGTTAGAGACCGCGCGCTCCTCGAACCGACCGTGAGATTGGGAATTCGAGCCCGTGACCCGTTCAACACTCGTTCCCGCATCGGTCCATTCATGGGCGCATGAGGGGTCGAGGACGGGCGATGCGGTTCATCTGACGTTCAACGGTGCACATGACACAGCGACGCCGAATGGCGGCTCCGCCCCTCCGGCCCGCTGTCTCGCTCTTGCTGCTTACGGGTTCCGCGAGGTCGGCGCCCGGTACATAGAAGGATTCACGCCGTGTCGGTGAAGGTTGCCATCAACGGGTTCGGACGCATCGGCCGCAACATCCTGCGCGCCATCCACGAGGCCGGCCGCAAGGATATCGAAGTCGTCGCGATCAACGATCTCGGCCCCGTCGAGACCAATGCCCACCTGCTGCGCTTCGACTCCATCCACGGCCGTTTCAACGCCAAGGTCGAAGTGGATGGCGAGTTCATCGTCGTCGACGGTCAGCGCATCAAGGTCACGGCCGTGCGCAACCCGGCCGAGCTGCCGCACCGCGAGCTCGGCGTCGACATCGCCCTCGAATGCACCGGCATCTTCACCTCGAAGGACAAGGCCAAGGCCCATCTCGATGCTGGCGCCAAGCGCGTCATCGTCTCGGCCCCCGCTGACGGTGCCGACCTGACCGTGGTCTACGGCGTCAACCACGACAAGCTGACAGCCGACCACCTCGTCATCTCGAACGCCTCCTGCACCACTAACTGTCTCGTGCCTGTGGCCAAGGTGCTCAACGATCTCGTCGGGATCGAGCGCGGCTTCATGACGACGATCCATTCCTACACCAACGATCAGCCCTCCCTCGACCAGATGCACAAGGACCTGTACCGGGCCCGTGCCGCCGCGCTGTCGATGATCCCGACTTCCACGGGGGCCGCCAAGGCCGTCGGCCTCGTCCTGCCGGAGCTGAAGGGCAAGCTCGACGGAACCTCGATCCGCGTGCCGACCCCCAACGTCTCGGCCGTCGACCTCGTGTTCACCGCCAAGCGCCATACCTCCGTCGAGGAGATCAACAACGCGATCCGCGCCGCAGCCGATGGTCCGTTGAAGGGCGTGCTGGCCTATACCGACCAGCCCAACGTCTCGATCGACTTCAACCACGATCCTCACTCGTCCACCTTCCACCTCGACCAGACCAAGGTGATGGACGGCACGTTCGTGCGTATCCTGTCCTGGTACGACAACGAGTGGGGCTTCTCGAACCGCATGGCCGACACGGCCGTGGCGATGGGCAAGCTGCTCTGAGAGCGGCGCTCCGGGGCGGCCTTCGGGCCGCCCGACAAGCCTCGCCAACGATATCCTGTGATCGACCAGCAACGGTGCGTCTGAAATGACCGAGCCTTCGCCGACCCCGTCCACCGGAAACACCTTCATCCCGGGCGCCAAGCCGCTCGAGAACAAACCCCTCGAGAATAATCCGCCCCCGTCGACCGGTATCGTGCCCGAGACCCAGGCCATCGCCAACCATAAGGCGACGCCACCTGCCGTCGTCGGCAAGGCCGAGCCTGTGTCCTCCTCGCCCGGCAGCGATCAACTCGCGCGGATCGAGGACAAGTGCGCGCGGATCGAGGACAAGTACGCCCGCTCCGAGGCTCTGCTCTCCCGCGTGGAGGAGAAGATCGAAGGTGCGACCACTCGCATGAGCGAGGCGGCGCGCCAATCCGATCTGGCCGCCCTGCGAAGCGAAGTCCGCGCCGTCGCCGACAGGACCCGCCGGCTGCCCGGTTCCGGCGCGCTGGTGCTGACTGCGGTCATCACGGCCGTGCTCACCGTGGCGCTGACCATCGCCGCACAGCGCTTCCATCTCGACGGGCTTCTCCCTCCGCGCTGATAGTTTCCTCAACGACATTGAAGGCCAGGATGACCGTTTTCCGCACCCTCGACGATGCCGGCTCTCTTCAGGGCAAGCGCGTACTGCTCCGCGTCGACCTGAACGTGCCGATGGAGGGGGAGCGCGTCACCGACGCGACCCGCATCGAAAGGATCGTCCCGACGATCCGGGAGATTGCCGATGGCGGCGGGCGCGTGGTGCTCCTGGCGCATTTCGGTCGCCCCAAGGGCAAGCCGGTGGTGGCCGATTCGCTGAAGCAGGTGGTCTCCGCGCTATCCCAGCATCTCGGCCGCCCGGTCGCCTTCGCGGAGGATTGCATCGGGGAGACGGCGTCCTCGGCCGTGTCGGCACTGAAGGATGGCGACGTCCTCCTCCTGGAGAACACCCGCTTCCACACCGGCGAAGAGAAGAACGAGGCCGGTTTCGTGGCGGCGCTCGCTGCCAACGGCGACGTCTTCGTCAACGAGGCCTTCTCGGCCGCGCATCGCGCCCATGCCTCGACCGAGGGCCTCGCCCATGTACTGCCGGCCTATGCCGGCCGGCTGATGCAGGCGGAACTCGACGCCCTGACCAAGGGGCTCGAGTCGCCGACACGGCCGGTCATCGCCTTGGTCGGCGGCGCCAAGGTGTCGTCGAAGATCGATCTCCTGCAGAACCTCGTCGCCAAGGTGGACATGCTCGTCATCGGCGGCGGCATGGCCAACACCTTCCTGCACGCCCAAGGGAAAGCCGTCGGCAAGTCCTTGTGTGAAAAGGATCTCGCCGAGACGGCGCTCCGCATCCTCGACGCTGCTGCAGCCGCCAAGTGCCGCATCATCCTGCCCGTCGACGCGGTGGTCGCGGCCGAGTTCAAAGCCAACGCGGCGCATGAGACCGTGGGTGTCGACGCCGTGTCGGAGACCGGCATGATCCTCGATGCCGGCCCGGCCTCGGTCGCCGAGATCTATGCTGCCATCGACGAGGCTGCGACCCTGGTCTGGAACGGCCCTCTCGGCGCCTTCGAGCTGACCCCCTTCGACGCCGCGACGGTGGCGGCGGCGCGCCACGCGGCCGAACGCACCAAGGCTGGCAAGCTCGTCTCGGTGGCGGGCGGCGGCGACACGGTGGCCGCCCTCAACCATGCCGGCGTTGCCGACGATTTCTCCTACGTATCTACCGCCGGTGGCGCGTTCCTCGAATGGCTGGAAGGCAAGGTCCTGCCCGGCGTCGAGGCCCTGCGCGTCAAGGGGTGACCGGTTCCATCCCAGGTCCCATCACCTCGCGCTGAGGCGGCCGCGGCAGCGGGGCTCGAAGGAGGGTTCCGGCATCCTCCGGGCGAACTGGAAGGCTCCTTCGAGGCCTTCGCTCCGCTTCGGCACCTGAGGATGAGGTGTTTGGGGTGGGAATTTGGGATGACGACACAGCGTTCTGTCGCCGAAGGCTTCGGGATGGAGTTGCGACGGACCCGGTAAGGTCCGACAAGGCAGGCATATTTCAGTGGATGGCGGCCTATCGCGTCGGCCCCATCGTTTGAGGAGAGACCAATGGCACGCATCACCCTGAGGCAGCTCCTGGATCACGCCGCCGAATACGAATACGGCGTGCCGGCCTTCAATTTGAACAACATGGAGCAGGGCCTCGCCATCATGGCGGCGGCGGATGCCACCGATTCGCCGGTGATCCTGCAGGCGAGCAAGGGTGCGCGCGCCTATGCCAACGACGTGGTGCTCGCCAAGCTCATCGACGGCCTCGTGGAGATCTACCCCCACATCCCCGTCTGCATGCATCTCGACCACGGCAACAACGAAGCCACCTGCGCCACCGCGATCCAGTACGGTTTCACTTCGGTGATGATGGACGGCTCCCTGAAGGCCGACGGCAAGACCCCCGCCGACTACGCCTACAACGTCGAGATCACCGGCAACGTCACCCGCATGGCGCATTGGGCCGGCGTCTCGGTGGAAGGCGAACTCGGCGTGCTCGGTTCGCTGGAGAGTGGCCAGGGTGAGGCCGAGGACGGTCATGGCGCCGAGGGCGTGCTGAGCCACGACCAGCTCCTCACCGACCCGGAAGAGGCGGTGAAGTTCGTCACCGCCACCAAGGTCGACGCGCTCGCCGTCGCCATGGGCACGAGCCACGGTGCCTATAAGTTCACCCGCCAGCCCGATGGCGACGTGCTGGCCATGAACGTGATTGAGGAGATCCACCGCCGCCTGCCGACGACCCACCTCGTCATGCACGGCTCCTCCTCGGTGCCGCAGGACCTGCAGGACATCATCAATTCCTATGGCGGCCAGATGAAGCCGACCTGGGGCGTGCCGGTGGCCGAGATCCAGCGCGGCATCAAGCACGGCGTGCGCAAGATCAACATCGACACCGACAACCGCATGGCCATGACCGGTCAGATCCGGAAAGTGCTCACCGAGAACCCGGCCGAGTTCGACCCGCGCAAGTATCTGAAGCCCGCCATGGACGCGATGACGAAGCTCTGTCGCCAGCGTTTCGAGGAGTTCGGCACCGCCGGCCAGGGTTCGAAGATCCGCCCGATCTCGGTCTCCGAGATGGCCAAGCGTTATGCCAACGGCTCGCTCGACCCGAAGATCGGCGCCGCCTGAGTCCCTGTTTCATGCTTTCGGATCGCATCCGGAACCACGCCGTGACGCGGTGATCTCGCATCGCCTGTCCCCGAGACGCGGAGCCCGCGTCTCGGGATGATGCTGTTAGGACGAGAAGAATGGCCGAACCCCGCACCCGCCTCGCCCTGCTGTCTCCCCATCGGGTGGATTCCGACCGGGCCGATGCCCTCGCCGAAGCGCTGACCGCCGCCTGTGCGGCGGGGGACGTGGCGGCGGTGCTCCTGCGGCTCGCTCCGGCCGACGAGCGCAGCCTCGTGAACCTCGTCAAGCGGCTCGCTCCGGCGGCGCAGTCGACCGGCGCCGCCCTGGTCATCACGGTCTCCGACTTCGCCGGCGATGTCGTCAGCGTGGCCGCGCGGGGCGGGGCGGACGGCGTTCATCTCGACAAGGCGCGCGACGGTGCCCTGCAGGATCTGCGCGAGCGCCTCAGCGACGGTCGCATTCTCGGAGCCGGTGGGCATGAGCAGAAGCACGCGGCGATGGAGGCCGGCGAGGCCGGTGTCGATTACGTGATGTTCGGCGGGATCTACTCGGACGGAATCGCGCCCGATGCCGATACCGTGCGTGAGCGCGCGCAATGGTGGGTCGAGATCTTCGAGACACCGTGCATCGCCGTTGCCCATGACCTCGCACAGGTGGAGGGGCTGCTGGCGACGGGAGCGGAATTCCTCGGGCTCGAGAGCCATCTGTGGATGGGAGAAGGGGCTGATATCCGCGCCATCCAGGCACAGGTCGCAGCTTCGGAGGCTGATACGTGAGGGCGCTTCGCAAGCTCGCCCTCGCTCTCGCCCTGGCCGAGGCTTGGTCGTCCGCCGCCTTGGCAGAAGCGCCGAAGGTGATGCCGACCGATCCGGCCGTGCCGCAATCCCTGACGCCTCGTCCCAAGGAAACTCTGAAGGGGCAGCTGCGGGACCTCCCGACCCCGTATTCCATCGGCGCGGCTGGCGCCGTGCCACCCCGCTCGAAGACGGAGCCGGATATCGCGTTCGGCGCTTACCAGCGCGGGCAATATACCACCGCCTTCCGCGAGGCGACGAAGCGGATCGCCGCCGACAACAAGGACGCCGCGGCGATGACGCTGCTCGGCGAGCTCTACAACCAGGGCCTTGGGGTCAAGCAGGACCCGTTGAAGGCGGCCGAATGGTATCGCCTCGCCGCCAATCAGGGCGACACCCACGCCATGGCCTCTCTCGGCCTGATGTCGATCGATGGCCGTGGCGGCACGAAGGATCCGAAAGCCGGGCGCCGCTGGCTCGAACAGGCCTCCCTGAAGGGCGACACTACCGCCGCCTACAACCTCGCCTTGATCCTGATCGGGACGGGGACCGAGCCGGACGAGGCCAAAGCCGCCGACTTGTTCCGCAAGGCGGCCGAGGGCGAGATCGGCCCTGCCCAGCACGATCTCGGTGTGCTCTACCTCCAGGGGAGGGGGGTGCCGAAGGATCCCAAACAGGCGGCCGAGTGGTTCCGACGCGCGGCCGATAACGGCGATCTCGCCGGCGAGGTCGAGTTCGCGATCCTGCTGTTCAACGGCATCGGCGTCGAGAAGGACGAGGCCCGCGCGGCCCGCTACTTCCTCCACGCCGCGTCGCGTGGCAACGCCATCGCGCAGAATCGCGTGGCCATCCTCTATGCCCTGGGACGGGGTATCCAGAAGAACCCTGTCGAGGCGGCTGCCTGGAATCTCGCCGCCGCAGCCCAGGGGCGCTCCGACCCGAAGCTGGACGAGACCCTTGCCGGCCTCACCGCCGAAGAGCGAAGCCGGGCCGAGCGACTGGCTGAGGCGCGGATGAAGGTGGAGTAAGCCCGCGCAACGCGGGCAAGTGTCAATTCGGCATCCATGAGAGCCTGCGCGCGTTTCTCTTCTGCCCCGCATCGGCGAGGGGTGAGACGCGCCGCAAACATGCTATGGCCGCGCGAGACCGTTCTTTGAATCGACCCGGACCTTTGCATCGATGATCAGCTCACCCCTCATGACCGTCATGGTCGACGCCGTCCGCAAGGCCGCCCGCGGCCTCAAGCGTGACTATGGCGAGATCGAGAACCTCCAGGTTTCGCGCAAGGGCCCCGGCAACTTCGTCTCCGCCGCCGACCGCAAGGCTGAGGAGGTCCTGCGCGACGCCCTGATGAAGGCACGTCCCGGCTATGGCCTGATTCTCGAGGAATCGGGAAACATCGAAGGGCAGGACAAGAGCCACACCTGGCATGTCGACCCTCTCGATGGCACCACCAATTTCCTCCACGGCATCCCCCATTTCGCGATCTCGGTGGGTCTCGAACGCGAGGGCCAGATCGTCGCCGGCGTCATCTACGATCCGGCCAAGGACGAGCTGTTCGTGGCCGAACGCGGGAAGGGCGCTTATCTCAACAACCGCCGCCTGCGCGTCTCCGGCCGGACGGACATGGCCGACGCCCTCGTGGCCTATGGTTCGCCTTATCTCGGACGCGGCGACCACCCGAAGCTCCTGCGCGAGGTCGCGGCCGTGATGGCGGTGACCGGCGGCGCCCGCCGCTTCGGCTCGGCTGCTCTCGATCTCGCCTACGTCGCCTGCGGTCGCTCGGACCTTTACTGGGAGCGTGACCTGCAGACCTGGGACATCGCGGCCGGCATCATCCTGGTGCGCGAGGCCGGTGGCTTCGTCACCAGCGCGGATGGCGGCGCAGAGCCTCTTGCCGCCCGCTCGGTGGCCGCCGGCAACGAGAGCCTGCACGGCGACCTCGTGAAGATCCTGCGTCGCGCCAACGCCTGAAGGCGCGAAGCCGGGCCTAGGTCATGTGCTCGGGCGCCGGGCTCCGTGTCTGACTGTCAGGATGACGACCGCGTCCGCGCGCTCGTCGACCGTGTAGTAGATAAGATAGGGCAAGCGAGGCACTGCGAACCGGCGCACGCGCTTTGGCAGACGCCGCCCCACCTCCGGATAGCGGCCGACGAGGTCGAACGCATCTTCGATGGCCCTACCGACGCTTCGCGCGGCAGCGGGATGCCGTTCATGGATATAATCCGCGATCTCTCGCAGCCTCCGCGTGGCCGTTGCGGAGACGAGGAGCTTCACCGTTCGAAGCTCCGAAAAGCCGCTGAGACTTCTTCGGCCGAGGCATATTCACCGCGGCCGACCTCCGCCATGGCGTCCAGCACGTCTTGGAGATGGTCCGGGTCGATATCGTCCGCGCCGCCGATCTCCGTCATGCTGATGATGGCCTGTGCAATCGTGTCCTGATCTGCAGGCGGCATCCGCCGGACTGCTTCGACCGCCTTCTCCAGTAAATCCGTCATGTTTCACCTCGCTGGCGCATCATAGTCAGTTCCAACTGTCCACGAGAAGGGGGCGAGGGCCGGGAACACTGACCGCGATGGCGCCATGCGGCGCCGGGATCGGCGACCGGACGGGTATGCCCCTCTGGTCCCGGGGCACCGCATCTGATCTAAGCCGCGACAGAATTTGCTGAAGAGAGCCACTCGAATGGAAGCCCGCCGCCACTCCGCGCTGAAGGATTCGATCCGCTCGATCCCGGATTACCCGAAGCCCGGCATCGTCTTTCGCGACATCACCACGCTGCTGAGCGACCCGCGTGCATTCCGCCGGGCCGTGGATTCGCTCGTCCACCCTTTCGCGGGCGGGCGGATCGATCAGGTGGCGGGAATCGAGGCGCGGGGCTTCATCCTCGGCGGCGCGGTGGCGCATCAGCTCTCATCGGGCTTCGTGCCGATCCGCAAGAAGGGCAAGCTGCCCCACAAGACCGTCTCCATCGCCTACGCCCTGGAATACGGCACCGACGAGATGGAAATCCACGTGGACGCCATCAAGCCGGGCGACAAGGTGCTGCTGGTGGACGACCTCATCGCCACCGGCGGTACGGCCTGCGCGGCGGTGAACCTGCTGCGCCAGATCGGCGCCGAGGTGGTGGCTGCCTGCTTCGTCATCGACCTGCCCGAGATCGGCGGAGCGCAGAAGCTTCGCGACCTCGACGTTCCGGTGCGGACGCTGATGGAATTCGACGGGCATTGAGTGCGCGACGCTTCCTTCTCTCCTGTGCGGGAGAAGGTGGCCCGCGCCGGCGGGTCGGATCAGGGAAGTGCCATCTTCGGAAGAAGTCTTCCCCTCTCCCGCCTGCTTCGCAGGCACCCTCTCCCGCAAAGGGGAGAGGGGCTCTCGCACTAAGCCGCGAGGCTTTCGAACAATCCGCGCCCGTCGACCCCGCCGATGAGACCTTCGACGAAGTTCTCCGGGTGGGGCATCATACCGAGCACGTTGAGCTTTTCGCTGTAGATGCCGGCGATGGAGTTCAGCGAGCCATTGCGGTTGGCATCCACGGTCAGCTCGCCAGCCGCATCGGCATAACGGAAGGCCACGCGGCCTTCGCCTTCGAGCCGGGAGATGGTCTCGGGATCCGCGAAGTAATTACCCTCGCCATGCGCCACGCAGACGTCGATCACCTGTCCCTTGGTATAGGCCGAGGTGAAGCGGGTATCGGCGCGCTCCACCCGCAGCATCTGGCGATGGCAGATGAAGCGCCGGTCGACGTTGCGCATGAGCACACCGGGCAGCAGGCCCGATTCGCATAAAATCTGGAATCCGTTGCAGATGCCGAGCACCAGTCCGCCGCGCGCGGCGTGGTCACGAACGGCGTCCATCGCGGCTGCTCGGCCGGCGATGGCGCCACAGCGGAGATAGTCGCCGTAAGAGAAGCCGCCGGGCAGGACCGCGAGATCGGTTCCGGCGGGAAGCGCCGTATCGGTGTGCCAGACCTTGACCACCTCCGCGCCGGCGAGGCGCAGGGCGCGGGCGACGTCACCGTCGCGGTTGGAGCCGGGAAAGACGACGATCGCGGCGCGCATCAGACGATCTCGATCTCGTAATTCTCGACGACCGTGTTCGCCAGCAGCTTATCGCAGGCGCTCTTCAGAATCGCTTCGGCGCTGGCAGGATCGGTGTCGGCGATCTCGACATCGAACACCTTGCCCTGGCGGACACCTTCGATCCCTGAAATGCCGAAGGACGAGAGCGCGGCTTCGATCGCCTTGCCCTGAGGGTCGAGCACGCCGGTCTTCAGGGTGACGATGATGCGGGCTTTCATGGGTTCGGACTCGATGCTGTGGCTCGGCCCGTCAGGCGATAGTCGGGAAATGCCGACCATGCAACGCGGCGGGGCCATCGTAGCGGTGGTGCGCAGTCCAGCCCAAGACGCAGAGCGGACCCGAGTTCGAGATACGACGCGTATCGCCCGATCAGCGGCGTGCCGCGGGCGCGGCGTTGCGAATCGGTTCGATGCTCACCGCCCGGCGCCAGAGTTGGAGCATGATCCAGGCGGCGATCGAACTGAACAGGACCATCAGCACATGGCCAACGGTGTCGCCGAGATCGAACAGACCGGCCAGCGCCCAGCCGGCAGCGATAGCCACAGCAAAAACTTCGGTGCCCACCAGCACCATCATGCTGACGATCGTGATCAGGTTGCGCGTGTTCACGGGGATACGTCTCCGTCGGCCCCGGTGCAGCGATTGCGGCGGGAGACCGGTGCTTTACAGCGCCGGTCCGGTTCCACGCAACATCACGCCTCCGAGCCCGTCGTCGGGGTTGGATCAGCGCGGCGCGCGCTTGGCGAGGATGCGCTGTAGCGTGCGCCGATGCATGTTGAGCCGGCGGGCGGTCTCGGAGACGTTCCGGCCGCACAACTCGTAGACGCGCTGGATATGCTCCCAGCGCACGCGATCGGCCGACATCGGGTTTTCCGGCGGGTCGGCCCGCTCGCCCGGCTGGGCCATCAGCGTGCCATGAATTTCATCCGCATCGGCCGGCTTGGCGAGATAGTCGAACGCGCCGAGTTTCACCGCCGTTACGGCGGTGGCGATGTTGCCGTAGCCGGTCAGGATGACGCCCCGCGCTTCGGGGCGCTTCTCCTTCAGCCGCGCGATCACGTCGAGGCCGTTGCCGTCGCCGAGCCGCATGTCGATGACCGCGAATGCGGGTGCGCGGTTCTCGACGAGCGAGACGCCTTCGGCGACGCTTTCGGCCACCTGTACGTCGTAGCCCCGCGCTTCCATCGCCCGCGCCAAGCGGGTCGAGAACGGCCGATCGTCATCCACGATCAGCAGCGAACGGTCGGAAAAAGCCGCCAGCGGATCGGATTCCGAAGTCTGCAGCACATCGGCGGCAGGCGCCGGACTTCCACTCTGCGTCAGCATCTGACGCTCCTCCATTTTCCAAGATCGAATTGTTAGCAACTTATATAGGGGCCGTACTGCGTTCCGTCAGGGGCACCTGAGCGCTCATTTCGGTACCGCGCCTCGGAATCGTGTCACGCTCGAAGATGTGGCGCGCCCAGGATACGCGGACTACGGCTCCGGTTGCTTGGTGCCCGGATACGTTTGAGAGCGTAAGCTGTGCGCCGGAGCGTTCGATCAGTGTCTTTGCAATGAACAATCCAAGGCCGAGGCCGGCGCCGACGCTGTTCCCGCCACGCGTTTTGTCGGGGCTGCGGGTGGTGACATAGGGCTCGCCCGCCCTCAGCAGGATCTCGCTCGAGAAGCCCGGGCCGTCGTCGCTGATCTCCAGGGAGACCCTGTCGAGGGTCCAGCGCGCTTCGATGACGACGCGGCTGGTGGCGAAGTCCACGGCGTTGTCGACGATGTTGGCGAGCCCGAACAGGACCCCCGGATTACGCCGGCAGGCCGGTTCGACCCCGTCGCCCCGGCTGGTGACGTCGAGCGCGATGCCCATGGCGCGCTGGGGCGCCACCAGTTCCTCCACGAGATGGCTCAGCGTGACGGTCTGGAGGATGCCGGCTTCGTCGCCATCGAGGGATGTCAGTTTCGACAGGATGCCGCGGCAGCGGTCCACCTGATCGCGCAGGAGGTTGAGGTCGTCCTTCACGGCGGGGGACGCCGTGGGGGCGAGCTGGCGCGTGAGTTCCTTGGTGACGAGCATGATCGTGCCGAGTGGCGTCCCGAGTTCATGCGCGGCCGCCGCCGCCAACCCGTCGAGCTGCGACAGGTGCTGTTCCCGCGCCAGCACGAGTTCCGTGGCCGCGAGGGCCTGTGCGAGCTGCCGCGTCTCGTCGGCGACCTTCCAGGCATAGACGCCGGTGAAGGCGGTGCCGAGGAGGATCGCCGTCCAAACCCCCGAGACGTAAAGGAAGGGGAGTTCGAGCCGCCCGTCCGCGAACCACGGCAGTGGCCGGTGGATCAGCGCCAGCATGGTGGCGAGACCCACCGCGAGGAGTCCGAGCGCCAGCGTCCGTTCCGGCGGAAGGGCCGTCGCCGAGATCAGGACCGGGGCGAGGAAGAGCAGCGAGAACGGGTTCTGCAAGCCGCCGGTGAGGAACAGGAGGGCTGCGAGCTGGATGATGTCGAAGGCGAGGAGCAGGGCCGCCGAATCGTCGCTGAGACGGTAGCTCGCCGGAAACCGGATCCGCAGGGCGAGATTCAGCCAGGACGACGCCGCGATGACGAGGAAGCACCAGCCGAAGGGCAGAGGCAGGCCAAGGCCGAATTGCGCCCCGACCACGGCCGCACTCTGCCCGGTGATCGCGAGCCAGCGCAGGCGCACGAAAGTGTCGAGACGGAGATGCCGGGCATCGCGAACGAAGCCGTTGGTGCTCATGTCGATCATGTCTGCTCAACGATAGTGCTCGGCTGGCGGGAATCCATGGCTCGCCCTCCGATTGCACCTGTCCCTGCGCAATCATGCCCCGCGCGGTCTCACCTCGCACACGCGTCGATCCGAACGTTTCCCGGCGCGCGGCGTTCTCTAGCGCGCCCGGTCGCGAGGGACGACGCGACGCGGGACGACGAGGAGGGGCGGATATGAGCTTGGCCTACACCTGGTATGAGTTCGGGCGGATGATGACGGCGCCGGCCCGTCTCACCGCGGACATGGTCAAGCACAGCCTGCAGAATCCCGCCAACCCGCTCGCCTACTCGCCCTACGCGAAGTCCATGGCCGCCGCTTGCGAGATGTTCGAGCGCGGAACCCGCCGTTATGCCAAGCCGGCCTTCGGCCTCACCGGAACCTGGATCGACGGCGCCAGCGTGCCGGTGAGCGAACGGGTGGTGTGGGAAAAGCCGTTCTGCCGGGTCCTGACCTTCGACCGCTCGTTCGCGCGCGGTCCCTCCGAGCCGCAGCCCAAGCTCCTGATCGTAGCGCCGATGTCTGGGCACTACGCCACGCTCCTGCGCGGAACCGTGGAGGCGATGCTCCCCAACCATCAGGTCTTCATCACCGACTGGACGGATGCGCGCCTCGTGCCGATCACCAGCGGGCGGTTCGATCTCGACACGTATATCGACTACCTGAAGGAGATCTTCGTCGCTCTCGGGCCGGACCTTCACGTCATGGCCGTCTGTCAGCCGGCGGTGCCGGTGCTCGCTGCCGTGGCACTGATGGAGGCGCAGGGCATCACGCCGGTGCCGCGCTCAATGACCCTTATGGGCGGCCCCATCGATACCCGCCGGTCGCCCACCGCCGTCAATGGCCTGGCGCAGGAGCGCGGCACGGAATGGTTCGAGCGCAACTGCATCACCATCGTGCCGCTAACGTATCCGGGCGCCTTGCGGAGCGTCTATCCCGGCTTCTTCCAGCTCGGCGGCTTCATGGCGATGAACCTCGATCGCCACGTCAACGCCCATACCGAGATGTTCGACCATCTCGTGACCGGCGACGGCGATTCCGCCGAGAAACATCGAGAATTCTACGACGAGTATCTAGCGGTGATGGATCTCACGGCCGAGTTCTACCTGCAGACGGTCAAGACCGTCTTCGTGGACCACGCCCTGCCCAAGGGTGAGATGCTCCATCGCGGCGAGCGAGTGGACCTTGCTGCCATCCGGACCTGCGCGATCCTCGCCATCGAGGGCGAGAACGACGATATTTCCGGCGTCGGGCAGACCAAGGCCTCCCTCGACCTGACTCCGAACCTGCCGCCCGAGCGCAAGGCTTATCACCTGCAGGAACGCGTGGGGCATTACGGGGTGTTCAATGGCTCGCGCTATCGCACCATCATCGCGCCGAGGATCGCTTCCTTCATCCGCGACATGCAGGCCCTTCCGGCCATCGAAGAACGCCCGGCGGCGTGATGCGGGCGGGGCGCGCGAAAGTTCTGGACGTGAACCACGCACAGATGGCGGTGGCGGGAGGCTGCCGTTAAGCTGACCCGATGAGAGTCGCCCTGCTGCGCGGGTCCGATCCCGACCATATCGACATCCTCCACGAGGGCGTGAAGTTCCGTGTCGTCCTGCGCCGCCGCCCGACGGCGCGCAGGCTGACATTGCGCGTCTCGAGCGCCACCGGCGAGGTGGTGATGACCTTGCCGGCGCGGACCTCCCTGGCCGTGGCCCGCACTTTCGCGGTGAGCCATGGCGGCTGGATCGCCATGCGGCTCGCCAAGGTTCCGGATCGGGTGGCGTTCGAGGCGGGGGCCGAGCTCCCCCTGCGCGGCGTGCCTCATTGCATTCTCCATCGCAGCGAGCGCAGCGGGGTAACGCTGGTGACGGAGGCGGAGGACGGGCCCGCGCTCTCCGTGGCGTGCGAAGCTCCCCACCTGCCGCGCCGTGTCAGGGATTTTCTCGAACGGGAGGTGCGCAAGGATCTCGCGCGGTCGGTCTCCCAGTATACGGAAAAGCTCGGGCAGGGGCCGAAACGGATCACCGTCCGCGACACCCGCTCGCGCTGGGGATCCTGCACCGCGCGCGGCGAGCTGAACTTCTCATGGCGCCTGATCCTGGCGCCACCCCTGGTGCTCGATTACCTCGTGGCGCACGAGATGGCCCACCTGCGCGAGATGAACCATTCCTCACGCTTCTGGTCCCTGGTGGGATCCCTGTGCCCGCATGTGGAAGAGGCCGAGTGCTGGCTCAAGCGCAACGGCGCCAGCCTCCATCGCTACGGCTGAGGCGCAACCGGACACCCGTCGGTCCGGAACCGGCATCTGGTACCACCCGCCTCCGCCCCCAATGCGTCTCGAGGCAGTGAAGCACCGTCGGATGCAGGTTCGTATTGGCAAGCCGATGCTTCACCTCGCGGAGACCTTTGGAGCATCATGGATTTTCGAACGTAAAACCGATGAGCGCGTTCGCGAAACCTGTCCGCAAGCGAACGTATGCCATCCCCACTGCACATCCGGGGCATTGCGGATCCCGTCGGGCGTGCGCCTACCATGCGTGTCCTCGACGAAGCCGTGTTTGGTCCACGAGTACGGGAATCTCATGGAGACAGTTGGCTTGGATCAAGAAACGGACGACAGTTGTGCTTCACGCATATGAGCTCGGACGACCGATGGTCGCCTCGCGATCCGGCTATGGTAGTCGTCGATCCTCGGCCAACGCATGAGGTCGATCGAAAAGCCCGGCATCCAGCCGAGGACCGTGTAGAGGTAAGCATCCGCGACCGTAAAGCGGTCGCCCAAGAGATATGCCTTCTTGAGCAATGTCGCATCGATCAGATCGAGCCGCCTGAAAAGGCGTGTCTCGAAGGTGCTTCGTACAGGTTTGGGCAGGGTCTGGTTGAACAGGGGCGCAGCACCCGCGTGGATCTCGCTCGTGATGAAGTTGAGCCATTCCTGCAGACGGACCCGTTCCAGCGTTCCGTTCGCCGGCGCGAGACCTAGTTCCGGCCGGAGGTCGGCCAGATACTGAACGATGGCCGGTCCCTCCGTTAGCACCTCCCCATCATCGAGTTCGAGCGCAGCGACATATCCTTTCGGATTGACGGCGAGGAAGTCGCGGCCTTCCGAGGTCCGCTTGGTGCGATTGTCCACCCGCACGAGATCGTAGGACAGATTCAACTCCTGCAATACGATGTGCGGCGAGAACGAGCACGTGCCGGGTGCGAAGAACAGCTTCATAGGATCGCCCGACGAGAAGAGGAACGTACTCGACATTGACTAGCGATTCTGGTGAAGGGAAATTAATTGGAGAGAATGTCTCATAAGCTGAGCTACTATGAACCTGACCCAACTCCGCGGCTTCATCGCTGTCGCTGAAGCGCGCAGCTTCACAGCGGCAGCGGCCGCCATGGGCATCACCCAATCCGGCCTAAGCCAAGCGCTCGCCGCCCTCGAGGAGGCGCTCGACATGAAGCTCCTCGTGCGGCAGCGGCAAGGGGTCGAGTTGACCGCATTCGGCGAGCGGGCGCTCGAACATGCGCGGACCGCCTGCGCACATCTCGATGCGATCGGGCGCGAAGCGCGAGAGGCTGCCGGCCAAGAGCATGGATCGCTGCGGATCGCTGCTTTTCCCAGCGTCATCGCGACCGTTTTACCTCCGCTCCTGCGGCGCTTCCACGCGCTACATCCTGGCATCGAGACCGTCATCCTGGAGACGGATGACCGGGAGGTTGAAACGTGGCTAGAGAGTGGCGCCGTCGATCTCGGGGTTGTTCTCAACCCGCCGCGGGACGTCGAAGCGATTCCCCTTGGGGAGGACGCGTGGGTCGGCGTCTTGCCGGCGGCTCATCGTTTCGGACGACATGGCAAACTGTCGCTCGCTACGCTTGTGGCCGAGCCGTTCGTCCTGGCTACGGGTGGGTGCCATCATCATGCGCGCACGCTCGCCGAGCAAGCGGGTCTGTCGCTGGCGGATATTCGGATCGAGGTTCGGGACTGGTCGAGCGCCATCGCCTTCATACGAGAGGGGCTCGGCAGCGGCATCGTACCGGAATCTACGTTGCCCGAGACGCGGAAAGGGTTGAAGGTCGTCCGGCTGGATCCCGCGATCTCCCGGCATTTCGGCTTGCTGGCGACCTTGGCTCGCAAGCCATCCCGGCCTGCCGAACTGCTAATGGCGCTCGCGCGGCATCGAGCCGTGTGACCGGTCCCATCGGTCTTAGCCTGGCAGGCGCTTCGTGCGGCGGCTTCTAGAGTATGTCGCTGTATGACGCGTGCGATCAGCAAACCACGCGTCATGAGCCGCCGCTTTCGCTCCGTACTCATACGACCGCATACGGATGGTAGCTTACTGGCAACCAATCTGGACACGGACTGGCGAGAACCCATCCGAGGCGGACGATGTCCGTCGTCGGGTCTGGGAGGCTACCCGCGAGCGCGCAAGATCCGGCGTCGCTCGACCTGCTCGACCGGCCAGGTCGGGCGGGCGTCGACATCGCCCGGTCGCATGGTGCGAGGGGCGACGCTGTCGCAGACCTCACGCTGGCGCAGGATCGTCGGGTTACCGAACTCGTCGAGGCGGCGGACATATCCAC
Source organism: Methylobacterium sp. SD274 (assembly GCF_017355285.1). Taxonomy (NCBI): domain Bacteria; kingdom Pseudomonadati; phylum Pseudomonadota; class Alphaproteobacteria; order Hyphomicrobiales; family Methylobacteriaceae; genus Methylobacterium; species Methylobacterium sp. SD274. The sequence continues at coordinate 115,586 of NZ_JADIJP010000014.1, forward strand.
CATCACGGCAGAAACCGGCGATCTCGGCCGAATTGCTGTTCACGCGGCCGCCCGGCATGCGCCGGATCGGCCGATGCTCGACCACGAGCGGACCGTCGCGGTTGAGGGACCGCTCGACATAGGTGGTCTCGTCCACCGGCAGCGACTGAGCCGCGGCGGAAGTAATGCCGGCGAAAGAGCCGCCGGCCAGACAGGCACTGGAAAGGATCAGGAACGCGGCGGTAGCAGGATATCGCATGGGCTCGGTCCGTTGGAACTGGTGGCTTTACCCTCGGAACTAGGGCGTGTTCCCGCGAAACGATAGTCCGTGTTCGTAAACTAGTGGTCACGCTTGACACAGAATAGCCGCGCATGGTCGGAACACCGCTGGTTTCATCCGGTGCCCCTGGCCAGAAGGGGTGAGGCGAGAGGGATCGGCGCGTGGGTTTTCGAGGAATGCTGAGGCGCGCAAGGCGGGTCGCCAAGGGGCGGGCGACCGATGCGGGGCGTCTCGCACGGATCGGCCTCTTTTGCCTGGCTGGATTGGCCGGTGCGATGCTGGCGGGGAGCGACCGCGCCGAGGCGCAGGGCATGGTCCGCAACACATTCGGTGATTGGCAGCTTCGCTGCGAGACGCCGGCGGGGGCGAAGGCCGAGCAATGCGCCCTGGTCCAATATCTGGCGGCTGAGGACAGGCCGAACCTGACCCTAGTCGTCATCGTCCTCAAGACAGCGGACAATCGCGGGTACCTGCTGCGCGTGGTGGCACCGCTCGGCGTGCTGCTGCCCTCGGGCCTCGGGCTGAAGATCGACAAGACGGATGTCGGGCGGGCCGGGTTCGTGCGCTGCCTCACCACTGGCTGCGTCGCCGAGGTGGTCATGGACGAGAACCTCATCAAGCAGTTCAGCGCCGGGGTGCAGGCCACGTTCATCGTGTTCCAGACCCCGGAGGAGGGGGTCGGCATCCCCCTTTCGATGAAGGGCTTCGGCGACGGGTTCACCAGCTTGAAATAGGTCTGTTCCGGCGCCCCGCGCCGGCAATTCAGCGGGATCTGAGGATGCGGACACGCGCGAAAACGGCAGGCATCGCCCTGATGGCGGTCCTCCTGCCCTGGTCAGCCAAGGCCGAGGACGGCAACTGGTTCACCAATATGCTGAAATACGGCGGGACTACAGTCCCGCCGTCGCAGCCGGCCGACCTCGGCGAGGTCTATTGCCCCACGGTCGATGTCGCGGAAAATGGTGCCGCCCTGCGCAGCTATGGTGGCCGGGCCGACGACAATGCGGGCCTGCGCAGCCAGATCACCTTGGGACGACTCGCCCGCGAATGCGTGCGGCTGGCCGATGGCTCGGTGAGCGTGAAGGTGGGTGTCGAGGGGCAGGTCCTCCTCGGACCGGCTGGCCGACCGGGTCGGTTCGAGGCCCCGGTCTATTTCACCATCAAGGCCGGGGACCAGATCATAGCGACCAGGGCGCGCAAGGTGTCGGTGTCGATCGGGCCGAATGAGGCGCAGGGGCTGTTCACGGTGATAGAGGAAAATCTCGTGGTCCCACGCCCCTTGAGCGAGAGCTACGACATCGGCGTCTCGCTTCACGGTGCGCCGGGCAAGGCCGCGGTAAAGCGCAAGCGCAAACCCGCGCCGGCTGCCGCCCAGGCCGAGACCAGTCCCGAAGCGGCGCAGTAGCCTTCGGCCACGAGCTTCGATCGATCACGCATGAAAAAGGGGCCACCGCTCGCGCGGGGCCCCTTTTTCATACCGTTCCGGTAGAAGCTTCTACTGAACCAGGCGTGGACCGCCCGACTGAACCTTCTCGTTCTCGGACATGATGCCGAGACGCTTGGCCACTTCCGTGTAAGCCTCGATCAGGCCGCCGAGATCCTTGCGGAACCGGTCCTTGTCGAGCTTGTCCTGGCTCTTGATGTCCCACAGCCGGCAAGAATCCGGGGAGATCTCGTCGGCCACGACGATGCGCATCAGGTCGCCTTCCCAGAGGCGGCCGGTCTCGATCTTGAAGTCCACGAGGCGGATGCCGACGCCGAGGAAGAGGCCCGACAGGAAGTCGTTGACGCGGATGGCCAGGGCCATGATGTCGTCGATCTCCTGGGGCGTCGCCCAGCCGAATGCGGTGATGTGCTCTTCCGACACCATCGGGTCGTTGAGCGCGTCGTTCTTGTAGTAGAACTCGATGATCGAACGCGGCAGCTGCGTCCCTTCCTCGAGGCCGAGGCGGGTGGCGAGCGAGCCGGCGGCGACGTTGCGCACCACGACTTCGAGCGGAATGATCTCGACTTCGCGGATCAGCTGCTCGCGCATGTTGAGCCGGCGGATGAAGTGGGTCGGCACGCCGATATCGTTGAGGTGCTGGAAAACGAACTCGGAAATCCGGTTGTTCAGCACGCCCTTGCCGTCGATGACCTCGTGCTTCTGCGCGTTGAAGGCGGTGGCATCATCCTTGAAATGCTGGATGAGCGTTCCCGGCTCGGGTCCTTCGTACAGGACCTTCGCCTTGCCCTCGTAGATGCGACGGCGGCGGTTCATAGGCGTATACCGTGGTTTGAGGAAGTCCATGGCCGTGACTCCTTCGGACAGTCGATGTGCGGAATCCGCGGCGTGGCGGTCTCGATTGAGACCGGGCCGCGAGAACACATCGTTTGTCGAAAGCCTCGACGACCGTGGCGCAAACTACCCGAAGCGGGTTTGCAGTACAACGCGTCCGCCCGCAGCCCGGCCCTGCAGGGCGAGCCGGATGTGTATGGCGGTGGGCGACCACGCACTCCCGCGAATCCCACGGCCGATGGATGAGCCAAACCCCTCAGGCGACGACGGTCTTGCTGGGATAGCGACAGAGGTCGGCGATGAGGCAAGTGGGGCATTCGGGGCGCCGCGCCTTGCAGACGTAACGTCCGAACAGGATCAGCCAATGATGCGCGTTCAGGCGGAACGACTCCGGCACGATCGCTTCCAACCCTGCCTGGACCTTGTCGGTCGTCGGCGCGACGACGAGGGGAATGCGATTCGAGACCCGAAAGATGTGGGTGTCGACGGCGATGGTAGGCACTCCGAAGGCGACGTTCATCACCACGCTGGCGGTCTTGGTGCCGACACCCGGCAGGATTTCGAGATGCTCTCGCGAAGCCGGGACCTGCCCGTCATGCTGCTCCACCAGGATGCGAGACAGCGCGATGACGTTCTTCGCCTTGGTATTGAACAGTCCGATCGTGCGGATGAACGCGCGAACGCGCTCTTCCCCCAATTCCAGCATCGCGGCCGGCGTGTCGGCAATGGCGAAGAGCGGTGCGGTGGCGAGGTTCACGCTTTTGTCGGTGGCCTGGGCCGACAGCACCACCGCGACCAGAAGCGTGAACGGGTTGAGATATTCCAGCTCCGCCCTCGGTTCCGGATTGGCGGCGCGCAGCCGCGCGAAGATCTCGGTGACTGTCGCGGCATCGACAGGGGAGGGGGCCGTCTCAACTTTAGCGATGAGCGGCTCGGTGATGGTCGCGGCGATCTTCTTCCTTGTCCGAGGAGCTTTCGGAGCGGGTGATGTCGTCGCGGTCGCGGACTTCTTTGGGGGCTTCGACTGTCGGCTCTTCATCGGTGGGTTATATGTGTCCCATGGAGAGCGGCAACATGGTTCGCGACACGATCCCATCCCATCCCGACGGGCTCGACCCCAACAGCGTCGACGTCCCGGTTTTCCAGGCCACCATCCGTCCGCACCAATCGCTGAGCCATATCGGCTTCCGCAATGTGATGATCGGATGCGGGGCGGTGTCCCTCGTCACGTCCATCGCCTGCGTTCAGGCCGGGTTCTGGCCGGTGGCCGGGTTCTTCGGTCTCGATATGATCGCGCTCTACATGGCGTTGAAGACGAGCCTGAAGCGCGGGCGCTCCTTCGAAGAGGTCATGATTTCGCCGATCGAGGTGATGCTGGCCCGAGTGACCCATCGCGGCGAGCGTCGCGAATGGCGCTTCAATCCCCTGTGGACCAAGCTGACCAAGGTCGAGGATGAGGAATACGGCCTCCAGACCCTGACGCTGGTGTCGCGTCGGGAATACGTGGTGGTGGCACGCGATGCCTCTCCGCCGGTCCGTGAGCGGATCGCCGAGGGACTGACGCGGGCATTGGCGGATGTGAAGAGGGGATACTGAACCTTGCAAGCGGCGCTCGTTAAGCTCGCCCTGGTTCTGATCGGCTTTGCCGGCTCCGCGATCGCGGCACCCGGCGGATCGGTCGAGATACGTTTCATCGAGCCCGACCGTTACGTCGATGCCAACAACCGGTTCAGTTCAGGGATTGGCCCCCAGGCGACGCTCACCGAGCTGCGCAGATTGATGGAGCAGTCGGCATCCCCCTACCTCGCTCCTGGCGAGCGACTGGTCATCGATGTGTTGGACGTGGATCTCGCGGGCTTCCCCAATCCCGGAGCCAATTTCCCATACGGCCTGCGGGTCGTCACCGATGCGACTCCGCCCTCCTTTCGGCTGCGATATTCGCTGTTGAACCAACGGGGTCAGCGCATCGCGACGAACGATGAGCGCGTGAGCGATATCAATTTCCTGCTCGGTGCCCGAACCACGCAAGCAGGCAGCTTTCCCTATGAGCGCGAACTTCTCCGGGAATGGGCAAGGCGACGTTTCGCGAACCGGAGCCAGCGAGCTCAATAGGGCGGAACGGAAGAAGCGATCGAGTCAGTGAAAGGGGACGGGAGAGCGGGGCCCGCATGAAGAGCCGGCTCGGAAAAATGAGACCGCTCGCTTTTTGCGGTTGACGCGTCGGTCTG
>NZ_JADIJP010000015.1:0-119810 GCF_017355285.1 Methylobacterium sp. SD274
GCGCCCTGAACCATCCCCTGGCCCCCATTCTGGGTCATAGTCTGGGCCTGCGCCGGACCGGCCAGGGCCGCTGCCGTCAAGAGACCGGCGAGAAGGCCGGCGAGGGAGCGTGCGAGACGGATCATCGGGCCGCTCCGGTGCTGGGCGCGTTCGCCGGCGTTTCCGGCACCGGCGTCAGCGGACCCTTGCCGGAGAACCAGGAGAGCAGGTTGTCGACCACGAGTTGGCCCATGACCTCGCGGGTCTGGACGGAGCCGGAGCCCACATGCGGCAGCAGGACGACGCGTTCCAGGCCGAGGAAGGCCTCCGGCACCTCGGGCTCGGCGGCGAAGACATCGAGCCCCGCGCCGTGGATCGCGCCCGATCGCAGGGCCTCGATCAGCGCCGGCTCGTCGACGAGGCTGCCGCGGGCGACGTTGACGACGATCCCGTCGGGGCCGAGCGCCTCCAGGATCTCGGCATTGACGATCCCGTTCGTCTCCGGGCCGCCGGGCGCCACGATCATCAGGACGTCCACGGCCCGCGCCATCTCCAGCAGGGTCGGGTGGAAGGCATAGGATACGTCGTCCTGCCGGCGGCGGCCGTGATAGGAGAGGGCCACGCCGAACCCTTCGAGGCGGCGCGCGATGGCCCGCCCGATCCGGCCGAGGCCGAGGATGCCCACATGCCGGCCGCGCAGGGTCGCGGTCAGCGGGTAGGTCCGTGTCGGCCAGTGCCCGGCGCGCAGGTAGCGGTCCGCCTGCGGAATCTCGCGCACAGTCGCCAGGAGCAGCCCGAGGGCGAGGTCGGCCACCTCGTCGGAGAGCACGTCGGGCGTGTTCGTGACGACGATTCCCCGCTCCGCCGCGGCGCCGACATCGATCGTATCGTAGCCGACGCCGAAACTCGCCACGATCTCGAGTTGGGGCAGTTTCTCGATGAGGGTGCGGTCGACGGGGGCCTGCGCTCCGGTCGCCATGGCGCGGATGCGCGGTCCGATCTCGCGATAGAACGCGTCGGGATCGGGCGCGGTGTCGGCGCGGTGGAGGGTGAAGGCGCCCGCCAGCGCCTCCATCACGCTGGGCTGCATTGGCTTCAGGAGCAACAGGTCGGCAGGCTGCATGTCGCGCTCGTCATCCGTCCCCGGAAGTGGCCAAGAGAGGCGTGGCCATTAAACGATACGGCTGTAATCCGCCGTCCGGGCAGGGTCCAGCCATCGCGGCGGGTCCGCATCGGCCAAGGTCGCCATGCGGCGCGCGGGCGGCAGTCATGACCGCGATGCGCCGTGTGCGCCGGCCTACTTCCAAGCGGGCCTTTCGAACATTACTAAAGAGGGCGAGAGTCACTTATCCGCCCGCGATCCGATCAACGACGAAAACCGAAACAGCCACGCCATGACTGCCCCGCGCACCCTCTACGACAAGATCTGGGACGACCACGTGGTCGATGTCGAGCCGGACGGCACCAGCCTCCTCTACATCGACCGCCACCTCGTCCACGAGGTGACGAGCCCACAGGCCTTCGAGGGGCTGCGCGTGGCCGGACGGCGCGTGCGCCACCCGGAGAAGACCCTGGCCGTGGTGGACCACAACGTCCAGACCTCGGACCGCCGCTTCGGCATCGAGGATCCGGAGAGCCGCCTCCAGCTGGAGACGCTGGCCGAGAACGTGCGCGACTTCGGCATCGAGTTCTACGATGCCCTCGACCGCCGCCAGGGCATCGTCCACGTCATCGGCCCCGAACAGGGCTTCACCCTGCCGGGCCAGACCATCGTCTGCGGCGACAGCCACACCTCGACCCACGGCGCGTTCGGCGCGCTGGCGCATGGCATCGGCACCTCGGAGGTGGAGCACGTGCTCGCCACTCAGACGCTGCTGCAGCGCAAGGCCAAGAACATGCGCGTGACCGTGGACGGCACCCTGCCGCCGGGCGTCACCGCCAAGGACATCATCCTCGCCATCATCGGCGAGATCGGCACCGCCGGCGGCACCGGCTACGTCATCGAATATGCCGGCGAGGCGATCCGCGCCCTCTCGATGGAGGGGCGCATGACGATCTGCAACATGTCGATCGAGGGCGGCGCCCGCGCCGGCCTGGTGGCGCCGGACGCCATCACCTACGCCTACGTCAAGGATCGCCCCAAGGCCCCCAAGGGCGAGGCGTTCGAGCGGGCCCGCGCCTATTGGGACAGCCTCGCCACCGACGAGGGCGCCTTCTTCGACCGCGAGGTCCGCCTCGACGCGGCGAGCCTGCCGCCCCTGGTGAGCTGGGGCACCAGCCCCGAGGACGTGGTCTCGATCTCCGGGCTCGTGCCCGACCCGGCCGCCATCGCCGACGAGAACAAGCGCCAGTCGAAGGCGAAGGCCCTCGACTATATGGGCCTCACGCCGGGCACCAAGATCACCGACATCACCCTCGACCGGGTCTTCATCGGCTCCTGCACCAACGGCCGCATCGAGGACCTGCGCGCCGTGGCCAAGATGGTGGAGGGCCGCAAGGTCCACCCGTCGGTCTCGGCCATGGTGGTGCCGGGCTCCGGCGTGGTGAAGGCCCAGGCGGAAGCGGAAGGCATCGACCTCATCCTCAAGGAGGCCGGGTTCGATTGGCGCGAGCCGGGCTGCTCCATGTGCCTCGGCATGAATGCCGACCGCCTCAGCCCCAACGAGCGCTGCGCCTCCACCTCCAACCGCAACTTCGAGGGCCGCCAGGGCCATCGCGGGCGCACCCACCTCGTCTCCCCCGCCATGGCCGCCGCCGCCGCCGTGGCGGGCCGCTTCGTCGACATCCGCGAGTGGCGCGGCGAGGCCTGAGCGCCCAGCTTAGGCGGAATCCGCGAAACGGGCCGGAATCGCGATTGACGCGGCCGGCCCGTCCGCCTAAACGAACCTCCGCGTCGGCAAACATCTGCCGACCGGCCCAGGTGGCGGAATTGGTAGACGCGCTGGTTTCAGGTACCAGTCTTGCAAGAGGTGAAGGTTCGAGTCCTTTCCTGGGCACCATCAGTTGGCTAAGCCGCTGATCCGCAAAAAGCATTTCATTTTGAAGGGTTTTCTCCGCATCTGACTGTTCAACAGATGCGTTCAACATGCCCCTTCGGATGCCACGCCCGATGAGGCGTCAGTCAGCACGGCCCACCAACTTATCCAGCGTATCCCAGCTGACGTGCTCGACAGAGAGCGTAGCCTGACGTTGGCTATCCCTATCGGTACTCGTTCGTCACAAAGGTGATCTCAGCGAAGTACGTTCGCGTCTCGCTGCGCACTCGCGAACCGCAGGAAGCCAAGGTTCGGCAAGTAGTAGCAGTGGCGTACCTGGAGGCCGTATGGCCCTACGTGCGCGAAGGCCCCAAAGGGCTGATTCATAAAGAGGCTCTGGCGCTTGCAGGCGAGTTCTACTGCGCCCTTGCTGACACCCTGGAGGATGATCCGGGCACAGCGGAGCGGTGGCTACGGGCTGAAGTAGGAAACCTGAAGGCGAAGGTGGGCAGTTCGGACGTGCCGCACTGATGATCCTGTCAGACGTTGAGCTCCGTGCAAGGAGTATCAAGGAGTGTGCAGAGGGCTTCTCTGCGGGGTGCTCGGTCGCCGTGGTCTCATTATCGACCAACACAGCTGCCGTACGCTCAATGAGCACAATCTGGCAGCTCTACGGCAGGCCAGCCTTGTGCTGGGGCTTGGGTTAGAGGTTGGCCGAGCGCACCGAAGAGATCTGTCCCATGCTTGGCGGCACCGCTTCACGACTCTAGCTCGGGCTGCAAAGGTCAACGACAGCGTTGCGGATGCCATCGCGGGGGCACGCTCCTAACAGCGTGGCGAAGGCGTATGGTACGGTGCCCTTAATGACGATGAAGGATGCTCTGGAGCGCATAAAGATATAACTGCCCGCGCGCTTTTAGGTTGCCGCGGATAGGATGGGGTAGGAGTGTGCCTGTCAGACTGGCGGGCTAACTTAGCGCGCTTTTACGGGTATGATCGTGCACGCCTTCACAAGAGAAGCCCCTAAAGGGGTTGAATGGACGGATCGTAGAAGCGGTCCAGAGAACCCGGCAACTGGGACGATGCAACCCAATCTTATAATGTTCCAGAGAGAGGTTGAAATAAGCTCGTTTGGGTGAGGTGGAAATGACGTGCCGGTATCGCCTACATACTCTGATGGAGAGATGTATCTATTAGGCAAGCCTGCGGTTTGAACTCCATGTTCCCCTTCTTCTAAAACTGAATCTGGAGCATTGACAATCATATCCAAAATTTTAACATCCAATGAGTTGAGATTCTCAAGTATGCTGATAAAGGTTCGTCTCAACTCGATCCCGCTATCTAAGTTTGCGGCGTTAACCAGCAACCGCGCGTAAGCGTCTTGGAGCTCATCGTCTTCTTCAAGCGTTGCGGCTTCTAATAGTGGGACCGCGAAGTTCAGGGGAAGCCGCCGATTAGGTTCTGAGAGCCCCGCCTCTGCAAGAAACTGCTTTCCTCGTATAACTAGGCGCTGCTGACGCTCCCACCGAGCATATCGTAGCTTGTCATTTAATATGTCAGAAGCAGTTTCGAGGGGTGCAGCAATAAATCGTGAAATAAATCCACCTGCGTCACGGGCTGCCTTGATGGCTTCGCCTGATGCCTTCGCGACTTCCTGAACAGCTTTTGCTTCTTCATTAAGCGGCATAATTGCAAACCCTTCATCGCGTGAAGTATGAGATATTACGGTGTTGTCAGGGGTTGCAAGGTCGTAGAGGCTTCCACGCGCTCGTTTAATTCGTGTCCAGCGTGCTCCTTCACTCATTCCAGGTGACGCTCTCGTGCCGCGCCACGGTCATCTCCAGCGCCTGCCATAGCTCCATATTCGCCACTGACTTCCCGCCGGCGGCCTTCCAGCCAGGAAGCCATCCGGTGATGCCCTGGATGACATACTTGCTATCACCCAGCATGGTGACCACGGCACTGAGGCTGAGAGCTCCACAGGTGCCCTAGCGCGCGATGTCAACGAAGCGCGGGCGCGCGTTGTGCGGTGTCAGCGGCGAAGCGGGTCAGGGCGGACGGCTCATGCACGGATCCCGGTGGCTTGACGCTCCGAGCGTCCGCCGGCCAAGCTCTCGGGAATTGCGAGCCGGCGTCGGGGCATTCCCCGCCGACGCCGACGTCCCCCTCTCGAGAGACCCTTCCAGAATGCGTCTTCCCCGTTTCCGCCGCGCCACCGGCCGGCTGCTTGCCCTCCTCGGCCTTGTCGTGTCCTTGCTCGTCTCGGCTCCGCTCATGCCGGCCCGTGCCGCCGAGGCGGTCTTTCCGCCTGCCGGCGGGATCGGTCTGGTTCCACCCGCCGGGATGACGTTGGCCAAGAGCTTCGCCGGTTTCGAGCATCCCTCCGGCGCCTCCATCGTCATCGTCGCGATGCCGGCCGAGGCGTATGGGCAGCTCGCCGAAAAGTTCACCCCCGATTCCCTGCGCGCGACGGGCTTCGCCGCCGTGGGAGCGGCCGAGCCGCTGCCGGTCGCCGGCGGCGAGGGCCGGGTCCTGCGTGGCAGCCAGTCGGCCAGGGGGATCGCCTATACCAAGTGGGTCGCGGTGGTGCGGGGCGGGGATGGCACCGGCCTCGTCACCGTGCAGGTTCCGGAAGCGGCCCGTGGGCAGGTGCCGAACCAGGCGGTGGAGGCGGCGCTGGGCACGATCGCCTTCCGCTCCCCCGGCAGCGTCGCCGACCAGATCGCGGCCATGCCCTATTCGGTGGGGGACCTGGCCGGGTTCCGCCCGGTGCGGACGCTGATGGGAAACACCCTTCTGCTCACCGACGGCCCCAAGGACGTCGATCCCGAAGGCACCCAGCCGCTCGTCATCGTGGCGCCTTCCCTGGGGAAGGCTCCGGTCGCGACCGGCCAGCAGAGCGCCTTCGCCCGCAAGGCGCTGGGCACAATCCGCGAGGTGAAGGACATCGCGGTCACCGACGAGAGCCGCACCACCGAGGGCGGCGCGGTCGTCATCCGCCTGCGGGCCACCGGCAAGGACGTCCGGTCCGGCCGTCAGGTCGGGGTGACCCAGACGATCCGCTTCGAGGGCAAGACCTACCTGCGCGTCATCGGTCTCGCCGGCGCGGACCAGCCGGACGCCCTCGCGCGGGCCGAGCGCGTCGCCGCCTCGGTGGTTCCGCGCTGATCAGGCGGGGCGGTATGGGGACGCGCTCATCACGGTCCGCCCCTGCCTCTTAGGGTTGCCCCCGCGATCCCGGGGCGGCTAGACATCCCTGCGACCGGAACGCCGCACGTCACCGGGCCGGTCGCCGCCTCTTCCCCGTCTCGCGAGGAGCCACGATGCAGAGACCCAAGGATCGCAGTATCGCCCTCTCCGGGTCCGCTGCATGAGGGTCGTCCGCGCGGCGCGCCTCCACCTGAAGGAGGGGGCTTCCGACAAGGTCTACGAGGTGGACCTCGTGGAGAACGACGCGGTCGCAGCACCGGAGCGGTTCCTCGTCAACATCCGCTACGGACGACGCGGCGCGATCCTGCGTGAGGGATCGAAGACGGCGCAGCCGATCTCGGCCGATGCCGCCGCGAAAGTGTTCGACAGCGTCGTCGTCGCGAAGATCAACGGCGGCTACCGCCGGAGCGACCAGCCCGTAGCGTCATCCGTGACGGGCGCGGCCGGGGCCCCGGCCGAGGGCCGCGACGGCATCCTTCTCGCGCGGCTGGCATCCTGCTGGCGCTGGCCGTGGCCGGAGAAGGATCGCGAGCGCCTGCTCTGGCGCATCGGCCAGCTCCGCATCGCGCAAGCGGAGCCGGATCTCGTCGCCCTGGTGCGGGATGTCGGGCCGGCGGGGGCGAGCTACGCCCTGGTCTGGGCGCTGGCCCGCGCCGTGGGGGGCAAGGCGGCACCGATCCTCGAGGCCGTGGCGGCCGAAACGAGCAGCGTCGTGATCCGCGACCTCGCCCGCTTCGCCCTGGTCTCGCCGCTGATGGGCACGCAACGACGCCCCTCGGGCGAAGAGGCGGACCTGCCGGAGGCGGTCGCCCGGCCGGCCCGCGCCGGCGACGCGGACGGCCTCGTCGCCGCGCTGACCGCCCTCGCCAGGGGCAAGCCCCTCGCCGTCGGGCCGACGCTGGTGGCGCTCGGCCGCTGCGCGCAGGACGATGTAGCGCTGCATGCCTGCCTCTGCGCCGCGCTCCCGCGCTTGGCCCCCCGGCCGCCCTACCTCATCGGCCTGCGCCGCCTCTTCAAACATGCCGAGATGGCCGACGATGCCGGCCTCTTCGGCGCCACCGCCCTCCGGCTCGAGAGCGCGAAGGCGATGTACAAATCCGGCGACCCCATGGTCTACTCGGCCGAGTTGCGGCGGCAATTCGTGGTGCGCGATGAACGGGGCGGTCCGGACGCGCGGATCGGCCTGTCCTCGGCCACTTCGCTCTACCTCAAGCGCCGGATCTGGCGGGCCCTGCGCAAGCGCGGCGAGGTCGGCGATCCGGCCTTCGCCGAAATGGCGTCCGGCCTGCTGCTGAGGTTGCGGCCCGAGGATCTGGGCCAGCGCACGGTCTCGACCCTGTGGCGGCGTCAGGCGAACGGCGCCTGGGGCCGCGAGCCTCGCCTGCGCGGCCCCCTCGCGACCCAATGGGCGGCGAGCCATCTCCTGTTCCGCCATGCCCCGCAGGCACGGCCGCGCTCGGGCTCGGCCACGTTCTTCCTCGATGCCGATACCGACCTCGACTCGCGGGACGAGGCCTTCCCCGATCTCTGGAGCGCCCGGCCCGACCTTGCCCTCCGTCTCGCCACGGAGGGGCGGATCGACCCCGTGGCGATGCTGGGACTGCGCGTCCTGCGGGCCGACGCCGCCGCCTGCGCCGCCCTCGATGCCGCCGCGATCGGTCGCCTGCTCGGCGCGACTCTGCCCGCCGTCGCCGCCCTCGGCCTGGAAATCGCGCGGGAGCGGCTCGCCCGGGGCGGGGCCGATCCCGAACTCCTCGCCGTCCTGGTCCAGGCCCGGTTCCCTGAGGCGCGGATGCTCGCCCTGCGGCGGATCGAGGCCGAGGCGGATTTGCCCTGGTCGAACGTGGCGCTGGCCTTCGCGCTGCTCACGAGTGCCGCGCCGGAGGTCGAGGCGGCGCTCCTCCCCCTCGCCCGCGAGCGCGGGCTTCCGGCCGGCGTCGCCGGGCCTTTGGCCGAGCGGCTGGTGGCATGGCTGCGGGCGATGCCGCCGGTCCTCGACGCGGAGGCGGCGGCATCGATCCGGGCCATGCGCGCGGGCCTGCCGCTGCTCTGGCCGGACCACGACATGCCGGTGGACGGGCAGGACATCGCCGCGTTGATGGCGCATCCTGCCCCGGAGATGATGGCTGCGGGCGTCGCGCTGCTGGCCTTGTCCGGCACCGATGCCGATGGCCTGCCCGCCGAGCAATGGTACGCCCTGATCGGCTCGGACTCCCTGGACGTGCGGGACGCCGCCATCGGCCTCCTGTCGCGCCTCGACGACGCCCGGCTCCGCCGGCACGCCGACCCCATCCTCGCCTTCGCCTCCGGTCCTTCGCCCATTCTGCGAACGGCGGCGCGGCCCCTGGTGAAGCGCCTGGTCGATGCCGATCCGGCCAGCGCCGGCCCGCTGGCGCAAGCCCTCATCGCGAGCCTGTTCCGCACCGCGCCGGACGACCGGTTCGTCGCCGACATCGTCGCGCTCCTGGGCGAGGCGATGCCCGGGGAACTCGCTGCCCTCGACGCCGGCACCCTGTGGCGCCTCCTCCAGGCGCAGGCCAAGGGCGCGCAGCGCCTCGGGGCGATCGTGCTGGCCGAGCGGGCGCCGGGCCTCTTCAGCGTGCGCCAGATCGCGCGGCTCGGGGGCCATTCGCATCTCGCCGTGCGGCAATGGGCGATGGCCGCTTATCTCGCCGAGCCTTCCCGCTTCCAGGCCGAGGCGGCCGAGGCCGTCCTCCTCGTCGAGAGCGACTGGCCGGAGACCTTCGCCTTCGCGGAGAGCCATTTCGCGACCTGGCCGGAGGAGGCCTGGACGCCGGAGGCGCTTTCCATCGTCACCGACAGCGTCAAGCCGGAGGTCCTGGCCTTCGCCCGCCGGCTCCTGCGCAGCCGGCTGCGGCCGGGGGAGGCGGATGCCCAGATCCTGCGCCTCCTCGAACATCCCTCGCCCTCGATGCACCTCCTGGTGACGGAGCTCCTGACGGCGCAGGCGGTGGCCAGCGAAGACGCCTTCGCCCGTCTCGTGCCGCTCGCCCGCATCGTCATGCTGCAGGTGCTGACGGGGCGGACCGCCAAGGACAGGATGGCCGCCTTCCTGAAGGGGGAGGCCCTGCGCAGCCTGGAGCGGGCGCAAGGTTTGCTGCCCCTCTTCGCCGACCTGTCCCTGAGCGTCACGGCGCGCGACCGGAACGCCGCGATCCTGGCGCTTCGCGACATCGCCGACGCCTATCCGGATCTCGAGACGCCCCTCGTCCGGCGCCCCTCCGTGGCACGGCCCGCCCCCGGATCCCTGTCGGAGGGTGCCCGATGAACGTCGTCCATCGCTACCTCGGCGAGAGCCGCGCCGTCACGGAAGGGGGAACGACGCGGCTCGGCTTCGCGCCCGATACCTTGCGCGCGCCGACCTTCTTCAACGGACGGGTCGCCCGCCACCTGCCGTTCCGCGAGGCGATCTCGGCCCTGCACCACGTCGTGGTGTCGGACCTGCGCTTCAAGCCGAAGGACCGCAGCGCCTATTTCGCCTGGCTGCAGGCCAACGAGCAGCAGCTTCTCGCCGAAGCGCTGGCCGGCAGAGACGAGCTGGAGGCCGAGATCGAGTCCCTGCGCCGCGAACTCAGGGACATCGATGCCGCGTCCCAGACGGTGATGCGGCCGTTCTACAAGGCGCGGCAGCTTTATTTCGACCGCCTCTACAAGGAGGATCTCGACGCCTGGATCGTCCTCGACCCGGTCATCACCGTGCATCCGGACGAGATTTTCTTCGAGTGTTTCAGCCTCGACGAATCCACCTACGGGCGCCTCTCCTGCGACCACGACGTGTTCGAGCGCATGGGCGAGATGGCCTTTGGCACCACCAACATCGATTACAGCCACGCTCTGTACGACGAGTTCCAGAAGATCCGCAGCGACCGGGACACCGAACTCGCCATCGACCCCTCCGGCTTCTCGGTGCAGACCAGCGGCACGGAGGAATACCGCGAGGACAAGATCGATCTGCCCGATTCCTGGATGCGGGGCTTCCTGCAGGTCTCGAGCGCCATGGCGCAGCCCGCCTGCGTGGTCGATCTCCACCCCGTCGACATGCACGCGATCCTCACCCGGCTCGCCGCCCGCCGGGAGCGGCACGGCCCGCGCTCCCTGCGCTTCCTGCTCGAACCGGACCGGCCGGTGAGCGTGCTGATCGAACCCTGGAACGAGCGGCTGACCTTCCGGCGCTCGATCTACCGGGGATCGGCGAGCGCCGAGATCCGGCTCTGGGGCCGTCGGCGGCTGGCGATCCTCGCCCGCGCCCTGCCGCTCGCCAGATCGGTGCGCCTCCATCTCCTCGGCACCGGTCTGCCCTCCTTCGCGGTGGTCGATTACGGCGGCCTGCGCTTCACCCTCGGCCTGTCCGGCTGGACCGCCAACGACTGGTCCCGCGCCGGCCAGTTCGACCTTCTCGCGCCCCGCACGGATGTCGATGCGGGCACCGCCGCGCGGGTCTTCGCGGCGCTCGGCCGCCATCTCTTCGCCGATGCCGGGACCCTCGCCGCCGAGACCGGCCTCGACCGGGCGACGGTGGAGGCCGCGCTCGGCGGCTACGTCCAGGCCGGCCGCGTCATGTTCGACCTCGACAAGCGGGTGTTTCGCCTGCGCGAACTCACCCGCGAGCCCCTCGACGCGGGCGCCCTGCGCTTCGCCTCGGAGCAGGAGGCCAAGGCCGACCGTTTCGTCGCCGCCGGGCTGGTGACCCTCGGCCCCATCACCCGCGCCGAGGGCCGGCGCAGCCTCACCGGCTCCGTGTTGGACGACGGCCGGGCCATGGCGACCGCCGTCGAGATCGACGCGGACGACCGCATGGTCGGAGGCCACTGCACCTGCGGCTTCTACATCCGCAACAAACTGATGCGCGGCCCCTGCGAGCACATGCTGGCCCTGCGCCGCATCGTCCACGCGCAGGTCGAGGGCAAGCCGATGAGGAGTCAGGCGTGAGGAACCGCGTCGGGAACCGATTGATGCCCTCCCCGGCATGCTTTAAGCTTCTTCCCTTGAGGGACGTCGGGCGGAGCGGACCTTGCATTCTGGGCGGCGTTTCGCCGTCCCTGCACCCTGCCCGGCAAAGCGTCACTGGCCCGCTCTTCACTGGGCCGGCACAGACCCCTACCGCGCGCTTTCTGTTTGGGTTCCCTGAACCCAATCGCGCGGTAGGGGTCGTGCCGGCATCGAGTGGACCGGACCAGTCCCGAGACTTGACGAAGGCTTTCCGCCCGGCGTCCCTCATTCGTCCTCCCGTGCGGGCGAGCCGCCCATGAGCGTCCAGCCCGGCTCGCTCACCCGGCAGCAGCTCTACGACCGCATCCGCGAGAGCTCGAAGGACGAGGTCGTCCTCGAAGAGATGATCCGGCTCGGCTACTGGCCGGCCGGGACGGATCAGCCGAACCTCCCCGAGGACGTCATCCGCCGAAGGGGCGAGCTCACCCGCGAACTGACGGAGCTGCATCGGAGCGCGGCGCTCTGGAAGAATCCGGACGCCGCCCTCAAGGCGATGCACAAGCGCCGGAAGAAGGCGGCCCTGGAACGGCGGCGCGAAACCAAGCTCAACGGCGCACGCGGGCGGCACGAACGCGCGCTCGCCTGGCACGGGCGCCGGAACCGGGAGATCCTTTATCTCGGCGAGGGCGTCTCGGCGGGGCTCTCGGGGGGAGACGCCGGGGCGTCGCGAGCCGACGGCTTGCCGGACCTGGCGAGCCCCGTCGCGGTGGCCGAGGCCATGGGGATCGGCCTCGGAGAGCTGCGCTTCCTCGCCTATGATCGGGCGCTCGCCACGGTGAGCCATTACCAGCGTTTCACCATCCCGAAGAAGACCGGTGGGCTGCGTGCCATCTCGGCGCCGATGCCCCGGCTCAAGCGGGCGCAATACTGGATTCTCGATGCCGTGCTCGCCCATGCGGGCATCCACGAGGCCGCCCACGGCTTCGTTCCGGGTCGCTCGATCCTGACGAACGCCGCCCTTCATGTGGGGCGGGACGTGGTGGTCAACCTCGACCTCAAGGACTTCTTCCCGACGCTGGATTACCGCCGGATCAAGGGCAAGTTCCGGGGCCTCGGCTATGCCGAGCCGGTGGCTACGGTGCTCGCCCTGCTCTGCACCGAGCCGGACGTGGACGAGGTCGAGATCGACGGGCAGCGTCTCTACGCGGCGCGCGGACCGCGCCGCCTGCCCCAGGGGGCGCCCACGAGCCCGGCTCTCACCAACCTCGTCTGCACCCGCCTCGACGCGCGGCTCACCGGCCTCGCCGCGTCGCTCGGCTTCACCTACACCCGCTACGCCGACGACATGACCTTCTCGGCCTCGGGCGAGGCCGCGGGCAAGACCGGCGCGCTCCTCAAATACGTGCACGAGATCGTCGCCGGGGAAGGCTTCACAATCCATCCCGACAAGACGCGGGTGATGCGGCGGGGGCGGCACCAGGAGGTCACCGGGCTCACGGTGAACGAGCGGGTCGCGGTGCCGCGCGAGACCCTGCGCCGGTTCCGCGCCCTGCTGCACGGCATCGAGGGGCACGGACCCGCCGGCCGCCGCTGGGGCCGGAGCGAGGGGCAGGCGGTGCTCGCGGCGGCTTTGGGCTTTGCCCGCTTCGTCCGGATGGTCACGCCCGAAGCCGGTGCTCCCCTGGTCGCGCAGGCGCGGCGGCTCGCCGAGAAATACGGGGCGCCGCAGCAATCGGCCCAGCCCCGGATCACCCCCTTCCGCGCGCAATCCGCGCGGGGCGTGCCGCCGCGCGAGGGCTGGTGGAGCCCGGCCGAACGCCCGCCGCCGCAGCCCGATCCCATCCTGCTCGAGGCCGAGCGGCCCGCCAGAAGCGTGCCCGGACGAAGCGGCCTGCCCTCCATCGGCCGTCGCCCCGAGCCGGCCGCCGACCAGCCGCGTCCCGGATCGCCGCCCGGCGGCGATGTCGGAGAGGACACGCCGCTGAAGCCCTGGATGGTGGTGCTCGGCGTGTTCGTCCTGTTCCAGGCCGGCGCCATCGTGCACCCGGTCCTGGGATTGCTGGTGCTCGCCGCTTCACTCGTGATCGCAATCCGGCGTTGGCTCCGCCGCCGGCGCGGCAGGTGATCACGGGGCGCTCTAAAGGTGCGGCAAGGCCTCACATCTGACAAAGCCATATTCGATGCATGGTCTGCCGAGGCTGGACGGCTCGAAACAGACCCGCTCTTACACATCCCGGCGCCGAACATCTCTGACTCGTATCCCTAAAACCCGAGCGGGGTTGTGCGGACGTCGTCGCGCAGCCTGATTTACCTGAGAAAATAGAAATATAACTCGCTGCTGGCCAATCAAGACTGTAGATATGGGGTTTTTTGAGTCATTATCTGCGTTATAATTTCGTTAATCGGCTTTATATATTACGCATGGCATCAATCGTTGCTGATCAAGGCGGGTGCCCGTGAGGAATAAGATTTTTGCACTCATGGCTGTGTCGCTCGTCGTGCTGTGCTCGACACTCGCGATATACATCGGCGCGTTTACGCTACGGCCGATGGCGCGGGACGCCGCAATGACTTCGGCCATGACCGGCATCGCCCGATCCGTCGAAATGTTCATGGTTTCGACAAAGAAATTCAACGCCGAGTTCGAACAGGCCTCTTCCAAACAAGATAAGGACGCTGTCCGAGAGACGTGGACGACGACGATCCGCGCCGTCGACGACGCTGTCATCCATGATTTTGGCCCCGACAATCTGCGTGTCCGCCTCGTGAATGATCCCGCCATCACGGGCATACCATCGTCGGGCGGAACCGCGACGGCGGTCGAAACGGATTTTGAGCGAAAAGCTCTGCAGCAGTTCATCGACGGTCGCAATGAACCGATCGTCACCGAGGAAGACGGCTTCCTCAAGATTTCGGCTCCACTTCCGGCCTCCGCACATCCGGGATGTGCGAACTGTCATGACTTACCGGTCGGATCGAAGACCGTTCTGGGGTCCATCAATGCGTATGCCCCGCTGAAATCGGCGATCGCAAAATCCGACAGCGAGGCGAGGACCGTCGCTTCCGTTCTCGCCATCATGATTACGCTGGTGTTCGGCTGCCTGTTCTGGCTCATCCACAAGCTCGTCATCGTCAGGGTTCAAGCCGTGACCAAGACCATGCTCGATCTGGCCCGCGGCGACATCCATGTCGCGATTCCCTTCAGCAAAGGGCGGGACGAACTCGCGCGGATGGGCCAGGCCATCAACGTTTTCCGCGAGAATGCATCGCAACGCCAACGCCTCGAAGCCGAGGCGCGGGCCGATGAGCAGATGCGCATTCGGCATCAATCGAAAACCGAAGAACTGATTGACGACTTCCGGAACCATGTCGGCTCCTTGCTGAAAAAGACGACGTCGGATGCCGCCCGAATGCAGGCTACTGCGGCAAGTCTTGGCGGGATCGCGGCAGCATCCCTCAGCAAAGCCAATGAAGCGACTGACGCGGCCAACGAGTCGGCAGACAGCGTGAGCACGGTTGCGGACTCGGCGAGCAGGATTGCCCTGTCGATCAACGAGGTTGCCGACCGTGTCTCTTACTCCGCCGAAGTGGTTGGCCGCGCAAGCCAGAGTGCCTTGTCCAGCAACACGATGATTGCGGGCCTTTCCCAGGCCGCGGCCCGCATCGGTGACGTGGTTCAGGTCATCTCAACGATCGCCCGACAGACCAATCTGCTGGCGTTGAATGCAACCATCGAAGCGGCGCGCGCGGGCGATGCCGGTAAGGGGTTCGCTGTGGTGGCGAGTGAGGTCAAGCAATTGGCCGAACAGACCTCCGCCGCCACCCAGGAAATTGCCAAGCAGGTGGATGGCATCCAGACATCGACCCGGGACTCCGTCGTCGCGATCGAAGCCATCACGGTGTCGATGCACGAGGCCAACGCGTGCATGAGCCTGATCGCACAGTCGATCTCTCAGCAGGGCGCGGCCACGAAAGGGATCAGCGACAGCGCGCTCGGCGCCTCGGAGGGGACGGCGCGGGTCACCAACGCCATGGAGGAGTTGGTGGGCGCTGCGAACTTGACGACGGTGGCCTCCGGAAACGTCGCCAGCGTCGCGACCGAACTGGTGTCCGCGAATGAAGATCTCGCGAGCACGGTGGAGACCTTCCTCCGGTCCGTGGTCGCGTCTCGCTGATCGGGCGAATGGTCCCCGGATGAGGGATACGGGTCGCTCCTGAAGACCGGGCATGTTCGCCCTGGCGCTCGGGATGGCCACGGCGAGCGGGCCCCCATGTCGGCGGGACAGCCCGAATCCATCCTGGTGGAGGTACCAACCCCTAGACGTCCGAGATGGGTGAGGGCGGGCGCTGAGCCTTTGCCTTGAAACGGACATTCCGCTCCCGGCCCATGCCAGTCGTTACGATGAAGTCGGCGCTTCCCCAAAGCGATCGCCATCGTGTGCTTTGAGAACGTCGACGATGCCTCGATCGACGATGTCCCCCACGGCAGCGCGGTACTCGGAGGGCTTCCCCTGGATCAAGTCGATCCGTGCAAAAGGCATGATGATTTCCTCGGGCAAGATTGCGGTCGGCCCCCCACCGGGACCGACCGCTTTGCGCTCACGTCCGGTTGTCGATCTCCGGCACACCGCTGCTCCTGTCCGCATAGGCAGCGATAAAGGCCGGCCGAGACTGCCAGCGCTGCCAGAAGGCATCGAGATGCTCGAAGCGCTCATCGAGTGGAGTGGCGTTCACCGGGAACTTGGAGAACGCGATGGCCGTCGCCAACGTGATGTCCGAGAACGTCGGCTGATCGCCGCCCAGCAGCCACGCACGGCCGTCGGAGAGGTGCCGGTCAACCAAGCCGGCATGCGCCAGGGCCACCTTGCGGGAGTGCTCGCCCCAGGCCGGATTGCTGGTCAGTTCGAGCTTCGGGCCCAGACCCTGATGCAGGACATGGAATGCAGTGACGATGGGATAGAGGATGTGCACCCACACCCGGTTGTCCCACATCTGATCAAGGCCACGCTCATGCGCCGTTTCGCCCATGATCTTGCGGCCTTCGAACGTGTCGTCGAGGTAGCGAGCGATGGCGGAGGTCTCGCTCAAGTAAGAGCCATCGGCGAGCGCGAGGGTCGGTGTCTCGCCCCAAGCGTTCATCTTCAGGTGCTTCCAACCCCGCTGCTCGCCGACCGGTGACATGTCGTAGACCGTCTCGTCGAAGTGATCGGCGATGCCCTTCTCGTGCATGAAAATCCGCAGGCGCTGCGGGTTCGGGAAGGCCGAGGGTGAGGTGAAGAGCTTGAGCTTGTCGGACATCGTTGTCTCGCTTTCCTAAGGGTTTTGCCTGTCTGTCAGATGACAGACATCGAACTACGACCGATATCTTGTGTCGTCAACCCCTGTCTGCCATATGACAGGAGGAGGTTGAGAATGGCAGCGACGTTGAAGAGGGATGTGCGTGAGGCGATCCTCGTGGCCGCGAGGGAAGCAGCGATGGCCTATGGATACGGCGGCATCAATTTCCGCGACCTCGCTCAGGCCGTTGGCATCAAGGCCGCCAGCATCAACTACTACTTCGCCAATAAGGCCATCCTCGGCGAGGCAGTCGCGCGCCGCTATTGGGAAGACATTGCCCGCGATCTTGAAGCTATTTCAACGGATGCGCAAAGTCCGATGGAAGCGCTGCGGCAATACCCCAGCATTTTTCGTCTCTCTCTGGAG
Source organism: Methylobacterium sp. SD274 (assembly GCF_017355285.1). Lineage (NCBI taxonomy): Bacteria > Pseudomonadati > Pseudomonadota > Alphaproteobacteria > Hyphomicrobiales > Methylobacteriaceae > Methylobacterium > Methylobacterium sp. SD274. The sequence continues at coordinate 16,818 of NZ_JADIJP010000015.1, forward strand.
CGCAATAATCGCATGTGCCTCAGCAGCTTCATGGCGACAGAGTATGACGCGTTGCCTGAGCAGGTTCTGAAGGAGGTCCAGTCTTTTGCAGGCGTCAATACGGCATGGCTACGCGAGCAGCTCGTTGCTGCAAAACTAGTCGAGGCGAAGGACGGGAATACGAGAGCCCTTGCCATCTATGCTGCTGTAGCCGGAGCTCAGATCATCGCTCGAAGCCGTTCGGATATAAATCTGTTCGACTCGTTGGTCAGGAGCTATCGAGAGACAGGACTCCTTCCGAACTGATCAAAAGCCCGCACGAAGACAAGGTCCGCTTCCATGCTTGGTCGATCGTAAGCGGTCAGGCTTAAATCCACCGATTCCAGTCGTACTCTCTGGCTCGCTGGGCCGCCTGGAAGCAGACCTTCCCAGCGTCTGCCAAGGGTCGTGAGCGAACGGTAACAACCGTGAAATTTCCGCCCCTTGCCTGCCGGCGACTTGGGCGGTGGCCACGTGAAGTCGACGCACGCCATCGCGGATGGGACGGCTCCCCCGACACGTCTTGCAATTATAGATTATGATTATAATCTATAAGCCGAAGCAGTCCCCCGAGGGGACGCATCGTGGGAGAGTGTCGTGGGCAAGACGGACATCAAGACGGCCATCGTCACCGGAGCGGCATCCGGCATCGGACTGGCAACGGCCAAGGCCCTGAAAGCGGCGGGCTACCGGGTCTACGGCACGAGCCGCAGACCCGCGCAGGGGCGGGACGGGGACGTCACGATGCTGGCCTGCGACGTGACCGACGACGCCTCCGTCGAGGCCCTGGTGCAGACGGTCCACGGCGAGACCGGGCGGATCGATCTGCTGGTCAACAATGCCGGTTTCGGCATCAGCGGCGCGGCGGAGGAATCCACGGTCGCGCAGGCGCAGGCACTCTTCGACGTCAACCTGTTCGGCGTCATCCGCACGATTCGGGCGGTGCTGCCGCTGATGCGGGCGCAGGCGGGCGGCCGCATCGTCAACATCAGCTCCATCCTGGGGCTCGTCCCGGCGCCCTACATGGCTGTCTATTCGGCCAGCAAGCACGCGCTGGAAGGCTATTCGGAATCCCTCGACCACGAGGTCCGCGGCCAGGGCATCCGCGTCGTGCTGGTCGAGCCCGCCTATACGCGCACGGCCTTCGACGCGAACCTGGTCTCCCCCGATGCCCCGTTGAGCCTCTACGATTCCGATCGCGCGGGCCGGGAGCGTTTCACGCGGGAGGTCATGGCCACGGCCGACGCGCCCGAGATCGTCGCCGAGGTCGTGGTGAAAGCCGCCACCGCGGCGGCGCCCCATCTGCGCTACACCGCCGGATCGATGGCGCGGCAGGCCAGCCTCCTGCGCCGTTTCGTGCCGGCAAAGCAGTTCGACAAAAGCTACCGCAAGCAGATGCGCCTTCCCCCGGTCTCCTGAGCCTCCGCCCTTCGGGGGACGTGGGAAGCATGGTCCGCCCGTCTCTCAGGCACGATCGGGATTGACCATCGGGTCGGCTTGGAGCCTCGCCGCGGCCAGACCGATGAAGGCGCGCACCTTGGCCGGCGCGCGCCTTCCCTCCAGGGTCACGATATGGACCGGGAGCGGCACCGCGTCCGGATCGTCGAGGACCAGCCTGAGCCGGCCTTCGGCGACCGACGGCGCCACCTGATAGGACAGCAGAGATGCGATCCCCTGGCCGGCGAGGGCGGCCGCCAGGACCGCGTCGATCGTGTTGCAGATCAACCGGCATCGCGTGGCGCCACGCGTCGGCCCTTCGGCCGGGGAATGGCGCTCGAAGGGCAGTCCCATGGCGGTCGAACCGATGGTCGCGTGGCGGTGCAAATCCCCCATCGATTGCGGTGTTCCGTGCCGGTCGAGATAGTCCGGCGCGGCGCAGAGAACCCGTCGGACGGTGCCGACCCGAACCGCAACGAGCCCGGAATCGGCGAGGTGCCCGATGCGGATTCCCACATCGGCGCCCTCCTCGATCAGGTTGACCACGCGGTCGAGGAACAGCGCGCGCACGCCGACGGCCGGGTAACGCGCAAGAAAATCCGCGATGGCGGGTAAGACATAAAGCCGGCCGAACTGCACCGGAGCGGTGATCGTCAAGGTTCCGGAAGGTGTCGCATAGGCGCCGGCTGCGAGTGCTTCCGCCTCTTCCATGTCCGCGAGGATGCGGCGGCAATCCTCCAGATAGCGTCCGCCCGCCTCGGTGAGCATCAGCGAGCGCGTGGTCCGCGTCAGCAGCCGGGTGCCAATCCGGTTCTCCAGGGCGGCCACCGCACGGGTCACTGCGGGTGGGCTCATGTTGAGTTGGCGCGCCGCAGCGGCGAACCCCCCGCTCTCCGCCACCCGCACGAAGACCCGCATCGCCTGCCACCGATCCATGCCGGCTTCCTCCTCACCCGCGGATTATTCCAGAAACTGGAATAGTCGATTGCGGAGAATGCCGGTTCACGCGTTCCACGCAAGGGTCTCTGATGTGTCCGTGGCCGGTGCCCTCGTCCGGCCGTCGCGGAGATCCATCATGAAACTGTTCCACATGGCCCTGTCCGGGCATGCGCACCGGGCGCGTCTGTTCCTGTCCCTGGTGGGCGCGGATTGCGAGATCGTCGAGGTCGACCTCGCCGCCGGCGCGCACAAGACGCCGGATTTCCTGGCCCTGAACCCGTTCGGACAGGTGCCGGTGCTCGTCGACGGCGACGTGGTGGTTCCGGATTCCAACGCCATCCTGGTCTACGTGGCCAAGACACTCGGGCGCACGGATTGGCTGCCGGAGGATGCCCTCGCGGCGGCGCGGGTGCAGCGCTGGCTCTCGGTGGCGGCCGGGCCCATCGCCTTCGGACCCGCCGCCGCCCGGCTGATCACTGTCTTCGGCGCTCGCTTCGACACGGCCGAAGTGATTGCCCGTGCACATCAAATCCTCGGCCACCTCGAGGCGGAACTCACCGGTCGCGACTGGATCGCCGCCGACCATCCGACCATCGCGGATGTGGCCCTCTACAGCTACGTCGCCGCAGCCCCCGAGGGGAATGTCGATCTCGGCCCTTATTCCGAGATCCGTGCCTGGCTCGGCCGCATCGAGGCGCTGCCCGGCTTCGTGCCCTTTCCGACGACGGCGGCCGGCCTGCGCGTGGGCTGACGCCAAACCCTGTCACGGGAGATCACCCATGTCCTTATCCGACCATCATCCCGCCTCACCCTGGCATCCGGGCGAGATCGCGATTCAGAATCATGCGGGCGTCACCGAGCGCATGGCCGAGATCGGTCCCCGCGTCATCCGCGACCGGATGATCGACCAGCATCGCGACTTCTTCCGGCACTTACCTTTCGTGGTGCTGGGGGCTGTGGACCCGAAGGGTGAGGTCTGGGCGACGATCCGGGCCGGCGAGCCGGGATTTCTCGACGCGCCGGACCCCTTCCGCCTGCGCGTTCGGAGCGCCGCCGATCCCCACGATCCCGCCGAGGCTGGCCTGGCAGACGGATCGGCGGTCGGTCTTCTCGGGATCGATCTGACGACGCGACGCCGCAATCGCCTGAACGGGATCGTCCGGCGCGAGGGGGGCGACGAATTCGAGGTCCGGGTGCAGCAAAGCTTCGGCAATTGCCCGCAATACATCCGGGTCCGACAGGGGCCTGAGCGTTTACTTGTTCCCGTTGCGGCTGCCCCGGAGATCGCCCACGGCCTCGATGACCGCGCCCGGGCGCTCATCGCAGGCGCCGATACGTTCTTCGTCGCGACCTATGCGGACGGGGAGCAGGGGAACCGCCAAGTCGATGTCTCGCATCGCGGCGGCCCCAAAGGTTTCGTGCGGATCGGCGAAAACGACGTGCTGACGGTCCCGGATTATTCCGGCAACCGATTCTTCAATACACTTGGAAACATCCGTGCCAATCCTCGCGCCGGGCTCGTCTTCATCGACTTTACCAGCGGTGACCTGCTGCAGATGTCGGGTCGGGCGGAGGTGCTCCTCGATACTCCCGAGATCGCGAGTTTCCCGGGAGCCGAGCGGCTCTGGCGCTTCGCGCCCCGCACCCTCGTCCGGCGCGTGGGGGCCGTGCCGCTCCGGTTCGAGGCCGCTTCACCCCCCGGGGGTGCCTGATCCCCTGGGCGGCACGGACTTCGCCCCGTGTTTCGCTTCAGCGACGGCGGACCTGGCTCTGTTTCGTGTGGAGCACCTTGCGTGCCCGCGCCTCGTGAATCGCGGCCACCTTCATCAGGAGGCGGCGTTCGACGTCCGAGGGAGCACTCGCGGCACAGTCCCGCAGGGCGATCGCCGCTCGCACATGCATCAGCGCCCGATCCAGCATCCGAACCCCGCTCTTCGCCTCATTCCCTTCCTGCCTAGCGCCGCTGTGCTTAAGGCATCATCAAGCCGGATGCCGGGGCGGAGCGGTCGCGCGCGCCCAAGGACGCGTCCATTCTTCGCCCGTCTTCACGAAGGTCCGCTCCGGCAGCGGGCGGGCCATCCCGGCGCCGCCGATCCGCTCCGAGAGTTGACGCAGGCCGTCGGGACTGCCAACCCGGCCCCATTGCGGGCGCGGCCGCTCCCTCGGTCCGCAGGAGTACCGAATCTTCATGTCCGATCTGCTTGAGACGATCCGCAGAACCCTCGTGCCGATCCACAAGGAGGGCTACCCCTTCATCCTGATCGGCATCGTGCTGACCGTGCTGTTCGGCTATTTCGCCCAGTTCGCCGGCTGGATCTTCCTGATCCTCACCCTGTGGGTCTGCTATTTCTTCCGCGATCCCGAGCGGGTGACCCCGGTGGCGGACGGCCTGGTGGTTTCCCCGGCCGACGGCCGGGTGAACTTGATCTCCACCGTGCTGCCGCCGCCCGAACTCGACCTGCCGCAGGAGCCGATGACCCGGATCTCGGTCTTCATGAACGTGTTCGATTGCCACGTGAACCGCGTTCCCGTGACCGGCAAGATCGGCCAGATCGTCTACACGCCCGGCCTGTTCCTCAATGCGGAACTCGACAAGGCCAGCGACGACAACGAGCGTAACGGCCTCGTCATCGAGACCACGCATCGCGGCAGCCCCCTGCGCGTCGGCGTCGTGCAGATCGCCGGATTGGTGGCCCGTCGCATCGTCGGCTGGGTGCAGGCGAACGATACTTTGAACGTGGGCGAGCGCTTCGGCCTCATCCGCTTCGGCTCCCGCGTCGACGTCTACCTGCCGGTGGGGACTCGGGTGCTGGTCGGCCTCGGCCAGAAGGCGGTGGCGGGCGAGACCGTTCTCGCCGATCTCGGCGGCGGCCCCGAGCGCAGCTTCCGTCGCATCTGATCCCGCCCGGCCCCGCCCTGGCGGGGTCGCGATCCTTCGCGGACGGTGCCCTTGAGGCCCGTTCGCCCGTCTTTCTGAAAAGGCGCGTCATGGACGATCTCTTTCCGCCCTTCGAGCCGGATGCCAACGAGCCGAAGCCGCGCCGCTTCAAGGCGGTGCCTTTCCGGATGATCGCGCCCAACATGATCACCCTGATGGCGGTGTGCCTCGGGCTGACCGCGATCCGACTGGCATTCGAGGGCAAGTTCGAACCGGCCGTGATCGCCATCGTCGCGGCCGCCTTCCTCGACGGGATCGACGGGCGCGTCGCCCGCATGCTCAAGGGAACGTCACGTTTCGGCGCCGAGCTCGATTCCCTCGCCGACTTCGTCAATTTCGGCTGCGCGCCGGCGCTCATCCTCTACGGCTTTGCCCTGAAGGAGCTGCGCTCGCTGGGCTGGATCGTCGCCCTGATCTTCGCCATCGCCATGGCCCTGCGTCTCGCCCGCTTCAACGCGATGCTCGACGATCCCAACCGGCCCGCCTGGAAGAAGGATTTCTTCGTCGGCATGCCGGCGCCGGCCGGGGCCCTGACGGCTCTGCTGCCGCTCTATCTCCACTTCCTCGGCCTGCCGATCGAGCGTTGGGCCGCGCCGGTGGTGCTCGGCTACACGCTCTGCATCGCGCTCCTGGTGGTCTCCACCGTGCCGACCTTCTCCGGCAAGACCATGGGCAAGCGCGTTCCCCGCGAATGGGTGCTGCCGATCTTCCTCGTGGTGGTCGCGGCCTTCGGCCTCTTCATCAGCTACCCGTTCGAGGCCATGGTGGTGATGGCGGCCGGCTACCTCATCACCCTGCCGATCGGGGCGGCGCAGTATCGGCGCCGGGCGAAACACGAGGAGCGCCTCGACGCAACCGACCGTGGACAGATCGGTACGGCGCCTGTCGAAACCTGATCGCCTCGCCTAACGTCCCGGCGGGAATGCGGGCGGCGCAAGTTTTGGAGGCGACGGTGCTGGAAGAATTCAAGAAATTCGCGTTGCGCGGCAACGTCGTCGATCTGGCGGTGGGCGTGATCATCGGCGCCGCTTTCGGCTCCATTGTCACCTCCGCCGTCCAGGACGTGTTCATGCCGATCATCGGCGCGATCACGGGCGGGCTCGACTTCTCGAACTACTACATCGCGCTCTCGTCGAGCGTGCAGAAGGGGGCGGCCTACGCGGACGCCAAGAAACAGGGCGCAGTGATCGGCTACGGCCAGTTCATCACGGTGGCGCTCAACTTCATGATCGTCGCCTTCGTGCTATTTCTCGTCATCCGGGCGATGAACAAGCTCCAGTCCCAGGAGGAGGCGAAGCCTGTTCCCGAAACCCCGGCGGACGTGAAGCTGCTGGGCGAGATCCGCGATATCCTCGCGGCCAGACCCAAGGTCTGAGATCAGATCGTCGTCGCGGGCGGTACCTTCAGGTCGTCGAGGAGGCCATCCAGGGCCTGCTCCACCGCCCCGGTGCCTTCCTCATGGGTCTTCAGACGGATCTCGAGACGGCGCAATTGCGGCTCGAACTCTTCCGGCACAGCCGGATCGCCGAGGAATTTCGGCGCATCGTCCTGCGTGGTGAAGACGGAGCGCAGCTGCTGGCCGAGATGATCCCGCACCGGCTCGGGCAAGGCCGGATCGACATCCGCGCCGCCGGCCTGACCGGGGGGCGATTTATCAATGCGGAAGATCGGATCGTTCGCCATATCGGGTCTCTCCTCAATCAAGAGCAATAACCAGCCGGGGCGGAGAGTGTTGCGTGCCTCGACTCACAAATGTTGATGGTACCCGATCCAGCGCCGGTATTTCTGGTATTTCTCGCGCGAACCCCGACGATCTTCCGATCCACGAAAAAGCCCCCGGTGCCGTGGCACCGGGGGCTCTTGCCGAATGGTCAGCTGCGATCGACGATGATTAGTCGATGACTTCGACGATGCGGCGGCTGCGATCCACCAGGACCGGACGGTCGTTGACGATGGTGTAGCGCGCGCCGCGGGCATTGTACTCGGACGGCACGTCGTAATAGGTCACGCCGGTGCCGGGCAGGGTCGCGCCGACGCGGACGTCGCCGTCGTAATTGTAGGAGCTGTGACGCTCGCGGGTGACGTACTGGCGGAAGCGGGGACGGTCGTCGACACCGAGGATGCCACCGACGGTTCCGGTCGCAGCGCCGACGGCACCACCGACGATGGCACCTACGGGACCAGCTGCATCGGCACCTTCCTGGGCGCCACGCTCAGCGCCGCGCACGAGGCCCTGGGCCTGGGCGGCGAGGGGGAGGGACAGAGCGATCGCCGAAGCGGCGAGAAGGGTCTTGATGTTCATGATCGAGATCTCCGTATCCGATGACCCGCGAACGGTGACGCTCAGCGGGGTTCGGGGCAGTAACGCCCCATCTCGGGAAAGGGATGCCTCGAAAATCGATTTTGCCGGAATGTCCCGATCATGCCCCCAATGGGAGAACGATATTCCCCGTCCGCAAGGCGTCGCGGAAGGGGTAGCCCGGTGAGCATGGTGGGGAGCCGATCCCGACCGCTCACCGGGCGGAGTCAGGCGTCCTTCGGCATGGCCGACTGGATCAGCCGGTCCGAGCTGAGGTCTTCTTCGTCGTAGCCGAGCAATTCGGCGAGCCGCCCGCGGGCACGGCTCACGCGGCTTTTCACCGTGCCGACCTTGCAGCCCATGATCGTGGCGGCCTCTTCGTAGGACACACCCTCGGCGCCCACGAGGACGAGGGCCTCGCGCTGATCGGGCGGAAGCTTGGCGAGCGCCGTCTGCAGATCCTCGACATCGAGGCGGTCGCCCTGGTGCGGTGCCGTCGCGAGACGCGCCGCGTAGGAGCCGTCCTGGTCTTCCACCTCGCGCACGCGCTTGCGGTGGTCCGAGTAGAAGATGTTGCGCAGGATGGTGAAGAGCCAGGCATTCAGGTTCGTGCCCGGCTGGAACCGTGCGCGATGCTGCCAGCCCTTGAGCAGGGTGTCCTGCACGAGATCGTCCGAGCGGGCCGGATTGCTGGTGAGCGAGAGCGCGAAGGCTCGCAGCGACGGCACCGCCGCCAGCAAACCGTTGCGGAACTCGGGTTCCACCTGCTCGCCACGGGCCTTCAGGGCGGCTTCCAGCTTCTCGATGAGTTCGGCGAAGCGCGTTGCCGGCTCGTCCGCGCCAAGGCGGTCGTAGACGGTGCGGAGCTGGTCGCCGAGATGTGAGCGGATGGTCGCGGTCAGGCCCGGCCGCCCATCGTCGTTCGTGTCGCTCAGGAGGTCGTCGCTGGTTTCAAGGACGTCGCGTGTCATGGCTCGTCGTATTCTGGTCGTTGGGCAGGAAATCGTCCGGTTCGGGCCGGCCGTATCGGATCGGTCCGCCTGACATCGACGGCGAGGCCGTAGCGTGTCTCGGGTTGTAGCGCATCATACCCGGTCACGCACCCCGCCAAGCCACGCAAATGGCGACCTGCGCCGTTCGCGTCCACATGCGGCGGATGGCATCGGCGGCGGTGACATCTTCCCGATATCGAGGAAGGAGGGCCGCCTCTGCTTGCGCCCCATATCCGGCCATTGTCTCACCTGTCTCTCTGCCATCGCGAAAGGGATCGTCCATGCATCGTCGCGCCTTCACGGCGAGTCTCACGGCGGCCGTCCTGGCCGGGCCGGGCGATGCGGTTCGCGCGTCGGCTCGTAGCAGGCCACCCGTCAGCATCGCCATGCTGATGTTTCCCGGCATGACGGCTCTCGACCTCGTCGGGCCGCAGGCGATCCTGGCGGGTCTGGCCGGCGGCCGGCTCCACCTCGTGGCTCGCCAGACAGGCCCGATCCCCAGCGATACGGGCCTGACAATGGTGGCCGATACGTCCTTCGAGACCTGTCCGGGCGAGATCGACGTACTCTTCGTGCCCGGCGGCGACGCGACCCCCGGCCAGATGCGCGAGGAGGCGACCCTCGCCTTCCTGCGCGACCGGGCGGCACGAGCGTCCTGGGTCACCAGCGTCTGCACCGGTTCGCTCATCCTCGGCGCGGCGGGACTGCTCCACGGCTACCGCGCCACCTCGCACTGGTGCGTGCGCGAGACCGTGCTGCCCCGCCTCGGCGCCATTCCAGTGAACCGGCGCGTGGTGGTCGATCGCAACCGGATCACGGCGGCGGGTATTTCCGCCGGCCTCGACTTCGCTCTCGTCCTGGCCGCCCTTCTGCACGGCGACGATGCTGCGAGGACGAGCCAGCTTGTCGCCGAATATGCGCCGGAACCGCCCTTCTCCGCCGGCACGCCCGAGACTGCCGGGCCGGATATCGCCGCTGGCGCCGGAGCGATTCTCAAGGATCTGGTGGATGGGTCTCTCGCGGCGGCAGCGAGCTACGCGCCGCGATGAGGTCCGGGGCGCGGGGCCTCCGACCGGACGTGGTCACCGTCTCCCGCGAGGGCGCGTCATTTTGCCGGAACTCCGTTGAATTGCCAAGGTTTAGCCCCTGGCGAGAAAGCTGCATGGTCGCGATGCGCTGGCCGCCGGACTTCCGCGCTCCAACCATGAAGGGCATCGATCCATGGCATCAGGCCTCGCTGGCGATCTCACCCGGACGAAATCCCTCGAGCGACTGAATGCCGATGCCGAAGGGGGGGAGCACAAGCTCGAGCGCACCCTCGGTCCCTGGAGCCTCGTCGCCCTCGGGATCGGCGCGGTGATCGGAGCTGGCCTGTTCTCCCTCACCGGGATCGCGGCGGCCGAGCATGCCGGTCCCGCCGTAGTGATCTCCTTCGCCATCGCGTCGATCGCCTGCGCCTTCGCCGGCATGTGCTACAGCGAGCTCGCGGGCATGATCCCCGTGGCGGGTTCGGCCTATACCTACGCCTATGCCACGATGGGCGAGTTCGTGGCCTGGATCATCGGCTGGGACCTCGTGCTCGAATACGCTGTCGGCGCGGCCACCGTCTCGGTGAGCTGGTCGAGCTACGTCACCCGGTTCCTGCGGGACACCCTCGGCATCAACCTGCCGCCCAGCCTCGTCAATTCCCCCTTCGAAACCTACACGGTCGACGGGGTGACTGCGCATGGCATCGTCAACCTGCCGGCGATCCTCATCATCGTCGCCGTCTCGGCCCTGCTGATGATCGGCATCCGCGAATCCGCCCGGGTCAACGCCGTCGTCGTGGCGATCAAACTCGCGGTGGTGGCGGTCGTGGTGGGCGTCGGCCTGTTCTACATCAAGGCGCAGAACTACGTGCCGTTCATTCCCGAGAACACCGGGACCTTCGGCGAATACGGTTGGAGCGGCATCATGCGCGGCGCCGGCGTGGTGTTCTTTGCCTATATCGGGTTCGACGCGGTCTCGACTGCGGCGCAGGAGGCCAAGAACCCCCAGCGCAACATGATGATCGGCATCCTCGGCTCGCTGGCCATCTGCACGGTGATCTACATTGCCTTCGCCGGCGTGCTGACCGGCCTCGTGCATTACGACGCCATGAAGGGCGATGCCGCGCCGGTGAACACGGCGATCGCCCAGACACCGTTCCCGTGGCTGAAAAGCCTCGTGACGCTCGGCGTCATCGCCGGCTTCTCCACCGTGATCCTGGTCCTGCTGCTGGGCCAGAGCCGGGTGTTCTATTCCATGAGCCAGGACCGGCTGTTGCCGGGCTTCTTCTCCAAGATTCATCCGACCTGGAAGACGCCCTATCGTTCGAACCTGTTCTTCATGGTGTTCACGAGTGCTCTGGGCGGCTTCCTGCCGATCAGCCAGCTCGGCCACATGACCAGCATCGGCACCCTGCTCGCCTTCATCCTGGTCTGTGCGGGAGTCATCATCCTGCGCCGGACTCAGCCCGATGCGCGACGGGACTACCGGACGCCGCTGGTGCCGCTGGTGCCGATCCTCGGCATCGTCAGCTGCCTCGCCATGATGGTGTCCCTCGACGGCCAGACCTGGCTGCGACTGATTGCCTGGCTCGCGGTAGGACTTGTGATCTACTTCGCCTGGAGCCGACGCAACAGCCGCCTCGGCCGGGAGGAGGCGGCCTGACCGTAGCAGTCTCGGCCGTCCCCGGGGAACGGGATCCGGTGCTCGGGACGGCGGCCTGATCCGTCAGGCTGTCTTGATAAGCGACAAGAGAGGGCTTTTGGAATCCTTCTCCACCATCACCTCGCCCACATGGACGATCTGCCGCTCGCGCGCGACGAACGCCGTCGGCATTTCGGACTGCATCTCGGCTTCCACGGCACGCAGCATGGCGTCGCTATGGGCGGGATGGAGATGGATGATCGCGAGCGCCTTGGCACCGGCGGCCTTCGCCAGTTCGACGCCCTTCTGCCATGTGGAATGACCCCAGCCGCAGCAGCGCGGATATTCCGACTCGGTGAACATGCCGTCGTAGACGAGGAGGTCCGAGCCTTCCACGAACCGGCGCAGGGACTCGTCCGGCCACGGGTCGGAATGCTCGATGTCGCTGATGATGCAGAGGCGTTTTCCGCCATGGTCGAAGCGGTACCCCACCGATCCTTGCGGGTGGTTGAGGAGGATCGTGTCCACACGCGACCCATCGGGGAAATCGAGCGCCTCGCCGGCCTTGAAGCCGTGATGCGCAAGGGTGCAGGGAAGGATGTCCAAGGTCACCGGGAAGAGTGGCGGCGAGAACAGGCGGTCCAGGGTCTCCTTCGCGCTCGCTCCGTCGAGATTGCCGCAATAGGTGTTGATCGTCCGTTCCGGGTTGAAGATGACCGGCTTGAAGAACGGCAGACCCGCCGTGTGGTCGAGATGCAGATGGCTCAACAGGAGGTCGATCTCTTTCGGCATCTCCTCGCGGTGATGCAGCCCGCAGGCATTCAGGCCCGAGCCGGCATCGACGATGAACAGGCGCGAGCCGCAGCGGATCTCCAGGCACGGGGTGTTGCCGCCGAACTCGACATAATCCGGCCCGCTAACGGGCGTGGAACCGCGGACGCCCCAGAAGCGTAGGGAGAGGCCGTCTTCGGTCGAGGGCGTGTGCGTCATACTCATGGTTCGACTACCGATTGCCCGATCCGCCTGAGACCCGGTGCCTTTCGGCGCACCGATGCGATCCATTCTTCGCGAGAACGGTCACAAACAGGTTGCCAGGATCGAAGTGGGGTTGACCATGAGGTAGTCAGCCCCCTCCGACATCGATGTGCGGCCACGCACACAGCTTGGAGACGCTCGTCCCCGGCAAAACCGCGCTCACCGGCCAGCTTTCAATCGGAGCGAGCCCAATATTCGCCTGCGTGAAATGGCCGATGCTCCGGGCGGCCGTTGTTTCGGGCAGAGCCAATGTGGCGTTGACGAGACGGCGAAGCCGGCCCTCGTGACGAGTTCGTGCCCGATCCTGACGACAGCATCTCCGTCGCGATTCCAGAGAAAATTGGGAAATGTCTTTGCTGAAGTCTATCGTCCAGAAGACGATGAGGGCCGAGGCTGCGCATGGATTCCGGCCTATGGCCGGGCTGACAGCATGGGCCGTCACGGCCATCGCTGGCGCTGGATGCGGATGCAAGGAACCGGACGTGGAGCAGCTTGGCGCTCTCCCGTGCTACCGCTGATGGGCAGCTATGGCTCACGAATTCGAATATTTCTAAATCAAGACTGCGGAATATTTCCGCTGCTCGCGTTTTATAGTCTTTCCAATATTCCAGCTTACTCTTGATTGATTGGGGATATTGCCTCTTTATGTCGGTTATCGGGGCAATGCGCGATGAGAAGGCCCATCCAAAATGGAACGGATGCTGGAACTGGTCCGCGGCTATGCACGGCTGGCGTGGTGGGATGGCTGTGCCGTCGACATGCGCCTTCACCGCCTTGCCGACTTCATCGATTTCCTGGCTGCCGCGAGGGAGCCGGTGCTTAGGCACGAGCCGATTCCGATTGTAAAAGGAGAGATTGCGTGAGCGCCTTCCGATCGACCCGGCCATGTATCGAGCCGCCCAAAGAGGGAAGCGAACTGGACGAGGCCTTGCGCCGCGCCTTCTGGACCAGCCTGAACCGCCATCCCCTTCCAGCGCTCCAGGCGCTGGCCACGGCGGCACGGACCATCGGGACCCTGTATCGACAGATTGCCCAGGCACATGAAGGCCCCGGCGGCTGTGGTTGCGGTTGGGAGCCCGATCCGGACAGCGATCTCATCGTGCTCGAAGCCAATCTGGCCGCTTCCCTGCTGAAGCCGCCCGAACCAGACCTCGCCCACATGGTGACGCTCGGACGAGCGTGACGTCCCATCGGGGTCACTGGCGCGCCGGGGCGTCGATCCACCGTCCCCCCTATCGAGACGCAACATCGCGGAAGGGATTGGTTAACCCACCAGCCCGCATGATTGGGTCGATCCTGCAGGGTGGAGGTGGGAATGGACGTGATCTACCGCGGTCTCGAAACGTCGCTCCTCGGCCTCACCCTGGTCCTTGGCATCGCGGCCTTGGCCCTTCCTTCGCTGGCGCCCCGGATACTCGGCGCTCCGGAACTCGCCGTGACCCTGCCCTTGCTCAGTGTCACCGCCGCACATTGAGGGTTTCGCGCCGGATTTGCGACCCGGCAGACGATGCCTGAAGTGATCGCCTCAGGCGACGATCATGGCGCTGGCTGTGCGGTTCGACACAATCGACCCATGCTGACGACTTTCACAGTGCGTTGCGTCATCGCACTGCAACTGTTTCGCCCTCACGCGACTTTATAGACCAAGCGCTGCGGTGAGCGCATTGGCTTGGGTCTTTAAGGCGCTCCGGACAACGGCGCGCGGGCAAGGTTGCGATGGCGAAACGATTCGGTCTTTCCGCTGCGTTGGGCGTTGCGCTCATCGTCGGCGCCACCTCTATCCCGGCCTCCGCGATGCCGGGAACCGAGGGAGCCTCGTCCACGAGTGTTCAGCGGGACGCGGAAGTCGGCAAAGTCGCATTGACGGTAGAGGCCGAGGACGATGCCCTGGCCTGCACGAAATCGCGCAAGCGGTTGTTCGTCGATGGCGAGGGCTGGATCGTTCGCCGGGTCACCACCTGCCGCTGAGGTGATCGCCGCCGTAGTCGTGCGGGACCGGTTCATCCATGGGGTCTCGTCCGTTTCGTTCATTCCGGCTATCCGACCACCGTATGGCTCGGTCGTCAGTCGAGCCATCGTTCCCGGCTCAGGCCTACGCGCTGCGAGGTTCGCATGTTGGCGATGAGGAGATGGTCAGCGCATTCAGCAATGCTGATGCTCACCCTCCTCGTTGTGCCCGTTGCCCATGCTCAGAGAGCGGTGACTTCCGGCTACGGTCATTCGGATCTCCGGTTCGATGATCGCTACGCCGGACCGTATCCGGCTGCGGCGTATGGTGTCGCTCCGCTGGTACGGTTCCCGCGTCCGACCGAACTCGTTCCGAGCGCTTGGGGCTATGGAACTTACGGCATTCCCACCGCGACCGGCATCCGTCCCGCCTCAGTAGGGACACCCGTTGTATACGTGATCGACACGCCCGCCCGCCGGGTCATGCGCCAGACCCGCAATCCCGGGCCGCGCATTGTGTCGCGTAAGGCGCGAAAGCCGGATCCTGCATCTCTTGCCATACACCATCAGGCCGGCGCGGAGGTCGTGACCCTGCGCATGGAGCGCACCAGCTCGCGCTGAAGACAGAGCCTTGTCAGTATTGCGCGCGCAGGACCGCTTCGGAGACGAGCTTGATCGGCTTTCCCCTGCCCATCATGATCGCCGCCCGCGACTGTTCCGGGTCGGCCTCGAACCGCGTCCGCAACCAGGCGACGAGGAACTTCAGGTATTCTGAACCAATGAGCTTCGCCGTTCCCGGATGACGCCACCAGCGATCGGCGTCGAAACCTTCTGCTATCACCGGATGGGGGAGGACGCGGTCCTTGCCCATCAATGCGTGGTCGAGCTCCACCAAGGTTCGGGGCATATGATAATTCGACGTCACCACGGCCACGGTGTTGAACCGGTGCTGGCGCATCCAGCGACGGGTCTCGATGGCGTTGCCGATCGTGTTGCGAGCCCGGTAATCGAGATCGACGCAGCACTCGATCCAGTGGCGCTGGCTCGGATTGAGCCGGGCGATCTCGTCGCGGCTGGTCCGCTCGTTCACGCCGGTAATGAGAAGACGTCGGCCATAGCCACCGGCCAGAAGGTCGATCGCGTCGCCGATGCGCTGGGCACCCCCGGTCAAGGCCACGATCCCGTCCGCACGGCCGTCGAGAGTGCGCTCGTCACGGGCGATCGATTCCGCGAACACCAGGAAGCCGGCGACCAGGGCCAGGGTAGCGACGGCACCGAGGCCGAAGGCGATTTGACCGAGACGGCGGAGGGTTGAAGACATCACCATGGCGATCCGCGCGGGAGGCACCGACGATTCCGCCCGACCCCGTGGCCAGACCCAACCGAACGCCTCTGGAGGGCGAGTGGTGCCGTGTCCTGACATCCGCGTGGCCATTCTCCAAAGGTAGCGCGGAATGCGTCATCCGCGAGGCGACATTTCCGCCCCGATGGGTTTACGAATGGTTAACGCGGATCCGGCGCGGATGTCTGTAGTCCTATGATGTCATACGGAACCGCTGATCTGGCGGGTCCGGCGACCGGAAAACCGGCTTCAGCGCAGGAAACGCCGGACGGTCAGCCGCGAGACGATGCCGGTGACCACCGATGCGATGACGCCGATGAGGAGGACAGCGGCATAGCCGCGCCAACCGATATGGAACGCACCGAATAAGGCCTCGATCTCGTCCCCGGCGGGTCCCGAGCGCCAGACCTGGGCGAGCAGTCCGGCGAGCGCGAACACGGCCAGAGCCAAGCACGAGCCGATGATCCCGCCACGCAGGCCGAGGCGGAAGAACCGACGCTGGAACGCGCGGGCGATGAAGTCGTCGTTCGCGCCGACGAAATGCAGCACCTCCACGACCTCGCGATTGCCGGCCATGGCTCCTCGTGTGGCGAACACGACGGCGAGGCCGGTGGCGATCAGGACGAGGGTCACGATACCGACTCCGACGCCGACGAAGGTATTGGCCATGGTCGAGAGCCGCTGAAGCCACAAGGCATGGTCGTCGAGGCTCGCGACCCCCGGCATCGCCTCGCTGAGCGACCCCCGCAATCCCTTCAAATCCGGGGGAGGGGATTCCGCGAGCTTCAGGGTTACGAGACGCGGTACCGGAAGGTCCGAGAGGTCGAGGCCGCTCCCGAGCCAGGGTTCGAGCAGGCGCTCCGCCTCCGTCTTCGAGAAGATCCGCGTGCTGGCGATGCCGGGCGTGGCCTTGGCCAGCGACTCGGCCCTCGCCACATCGGCATCGATGTCACGGCCGACGCTGGGCCTCACCTGGATCGTCACTTCCTGCGCGACGCTGCCCTGCCACTGGTTGGCACTGGACGCGACGATCTCGGCCGCCCCGGCGCAGAGGGCGGCCAGGAAGGTCAGGATCGCGATCACCGCGGCGAGCGCCCGGCTCGCCGCCGAATCGGTGGGGACGAGGGGCGCGTTGCGTCGCAGGGTCGCCGGCAGGCCGGCCTCCTGGTCTGGTGTGACGGGCATCGCGGGACGCGGGTCTAGGCTAGCCTCACCCATCAGCGTTCGATCTGAAGCCGGCCCTGGCCCAGAACGAGCCGGGGGGCGTCGACGAGGTCCATCAAGGCGAAATCGTGGGTCGCGATCAGGACCGAGGTGCCAAGGCGGTTGAGTTCGATGAACAGCCGCAACAGACGGCGGCCGAGGCCGGGATCGACATTGCCGGTGGGTTCGTCGGCAAGGAGCAGGTCGGGCCGGGCGATCAGCGCGCGGGCGATCGCCGCGCGCTGTTTCTCGCCGCCCGACAGAAGCGGCGGCAGGACATGCATGCGCTCGCCGAGGCCGACCCAGCGCAGGAGTTCCACCACCTCGGCGCGGTAACTCGTTTCCGCCCGACCCTGGACGCGCAGGGGGAGGGCGACGTTCTCGTAGGTGGTCAGGTGGTCGAGCAGGCGGAAATCCTGAAACACGATGCCCATCCGCCGACGCAGGCCGGTGAGCGCCTCGTTGGAAATATCGCTGACCTCTTCCCCGAACACCGAGACCAATCCGCGCGTCGGCCGCACCGAAAGCAGGATCAGGCGCAGCAGGGTGGTCTTTCCCGCGCCCGAAGGGCCGGTGAGGAACTGGAACGAGCGCGGGGCGATCTGGAAGCTCACGTCGCTCAGCACTTCCGGCCCGAGGCCGTAGCGCATGCCGACATTCTCGAACTGAACCACGGGCTCCTCGACGCCCGACAGGAGGCTGTCACGGCTCACGCTAGGGTCCCGGATCCGTCGATGCGCGATTCTGCTGACAAGCCTGCCCTCCCATATCCGCCGCTTCACGGAGGATTAACCGCTTCCGGCGATGACGGTGTGAGTCTTTTTCACCGAGCCGGCAACTGCCGATCGAGATATTCGAGGCGGCGATTCGCCATGCTGATCGTATGCCCCTCCTGCGCAAGTGAATACGACATCGCCACCGACAGGGTCGGCGTCGAGGGTCGCTCCGTGCGCTGCGCCGCCTGTCGCGAGACCTGGTTCATCTCACCCGACGAGGTCGCCGCCGCCCTTGCCGAGGAGATGGCCGAGATTCAGGCGGCGATGGGCTCTGTGGAGGGGCGCGGCGAAGCGCAGGCCGATCTCGATGCATGGGAGGCGGCTTTGGCCGAGGAGGCCCAGTCCGCGACGGTAGAGCCGGTGTCCGAAGATAAGCCGGTTCGCAAGGCCAGGGGGCGGACGCCGCCAAAGAAGCGCTGGAGCGCCCCGTCGCCCGCCGCCGCCTTCGGGCTCGCCCTGCTGGCCGGCATTCCCCTGGCGCTCCTCGCGCGCAGCACCGTGGTTCGGGCCATGCCCCAGAGCGCCTCGCTCTATGCCCGGATCGGTATGCCGGTGAACCTTCGCGGCATCGAGATCCGCGATCTCGCGGCCTACCAGACCCAGGGCGAGGGGGCGGCGTCCCAACTCGTCATAGAAGGCGACGTGGTCGGTGTGGCGGGCACCACCGTCCCGGTACCGCCGATCGAAATCCAGGTGCGCGACGCGCAGGACCAGACCATCTACCGCTGGACCGTGACGCCGCCGCGTTCCAGCCTCGAGGACCGCGAGACGGCCCGGTTCAGGGCGAGCCTGTCGTCTCCTCCGGCACAGGGGCGTACGATCAAGGTCGGGTTCGCACCGGAACGGGGTGCGCCGGAAGCGGATGTCGCTCACTGACCCCTGACATTGCCGCTGGTTGAGGGCGAAAATCGATGCCAGCCGGCTCTGCTCGTGGTAGGGAGAATGTATGACCAGCCCGACCCGACGCGTCCGCGTCCTCTTCGACGAAGCCGCCATCGCGAACCGCAACGAGGAGCTAGCCGCAGCCATCGTCGCGGCCAAGCCCGAGAACCTCCTTGTCGTGGCGGTTCTCAAAGGCAGCTTCATGTTCGCCGCCGACCTACTGCGGGCATTGCACCGCTCGGGCCTGTCGCCACAGGTCGAGTTCGTGCACCTGTCGAGCTACCGCAGCGGGACGGTATCCTCGGGGCAGGTCGCGATCCTGCGGGACGTGGAGAGCGAGGTTCGCGGACGCGACGTGCTGCTCGTGGACGATATCCTTGAATCGGGACGCACCGTCGTCTTCGCCAAGGATCTGCTCATGGCGCGTGGGGCCAAGCGGGTGCTGACCGCCGTTCTGCTGGAGAAGCCGGGCAAGCGGGCCGTGACCATCGATGCCGATTTCGTCGGCTTCACCTGCCCCGATGTGTTCGTGGTGGGCTACGGCATGGATGTCGCGCACGAATATCGGCAACTTCCCTTCGTCGGTCTCGTGGACCATGTGAGCAGCGAGCCGGATCTCTTCGGCGGAACCTGAGCCCCCCCTCTTCAGGGAGGCGAGGCACGCGATGAATCGGGTTCGCGAGGGTTCACCCGTGGGTTTATGGCGACAATTGCGCGCGGCCACATATTGCGCAACATTTACGTATTATTTGATGCAAAGCAGCCCTTGACATAGGGGCTGAGTAGAAGCGCAGTCTGGGCGGTCCAGCAGAGACAAAGAGTTGATGGCGCGAATTCTCCTTGTTGATGACGAAGAGCCGGTACGTGGTTTCCTGAAGCGGGGCCTGGAAATTGACGGTCATTCCGTCGTGACGGCGTCGGATGGCAGTGACGGACTGGATCGGCTGACGGAGGCGGACGGGGCGTTCGATTTGATGCTCACCGATATCCGCATGCCGCTCATGGACGGCATCGCCCTCGCCCTCGCAGCAAAGCGCGATTTTCCCAACTTGACCATCCTCCTGATGACGGGGTTCGCCGACCAGCGCGAGCGTGCCCGCGGTCTCGACGCCATCGTCACCGACGTGCTGACGAAGCCGTTCTCGCTGGCGGACCTGCGTTCCACCGTGAGGCGCGCGCTCGCCGCCTGAAGACGCGTCATCCTTGAAAATTTGATTGAAGCTTGGCCGCCGGTCGTTGCGTTGCCGGAGGGAGCAGTACCTCTCTCTCCCCGCCACGAGTGCCCCATGATGTCATCGACGACCACCCGCGCCGCCCTGGCCGCGGTGCTTCTCTCCGGCACGATCGTCGCGGGCTCCGCATGGGCTGAAGCCCAGACCGGTTCGGCACCCGCCGGCGCCCTCGCCAAGGTCGCCAGCTTCGAGCACCAAGTGACCGGCGTTACCGTGACGAAGGACGGACGCGTCTTCGTCAATTTCCCCCGTTGGACGGAGGACAGCGCCGTCTCCGTTGCCGAGGTAAAGGACGGTCGGATCACGCCCTTCCCCGATGCCGAGTGGAACGCCTGGCGCAACGCGCGCAAGGACGAGGTTTCGGCGGGCGACCATTGGATCTGTGTCCAGAGTGTCGTGGCGAGCCCCGACGGCAATCTCTGGGTTCTCGATCCGGCCGCTCCCGCTATGGCCGCATTGGTGAAGAACGGGCCGAAGCTCGTGGAGATCGACCTCAAGACGAACAAGCCCGCTCGCATCATCGCCTTCGACGAGGCGGTGGCCCCGCAGGGCTCCTACCTCAACGACGTCCGCTTCTCGCCGGATGGGAAGACCGCCTACATCACCGACTCGGGTGCCAGCGGTGCCCTCGTCGTGGTCGATCTCGCCAGCGGCAAGGCCCGTCGCCTCCTCGACGGCGATCCGACGACCCAACCCGACAAGAGCGTCACGGTGACCTATGAGGGCAAGCCGCTGCGGCGACCCGATGGGCGCGGCGTGGAATTCGCCGCCGATGGTATCGCCCTCTCGCCCGATGGCGGCACCCTCTACTGGCAGGCGATCAAGGGGCGAACCCTCTACAGCCTGCCCACATCCGCGCTCACCGGCTGGCTGACCTCGTCGCTTGTGCCGGAGGCGCTCAGCGACCGGAGCCTGTCGGCCAAGGTCGAGACGGTGGGCGACAACGGTCCCGCTGACGGCCTCATCATCTCGCGCAAGGATGGGCGGATGTACGTCACCTCGCCCCAGGACGATTCGATCAAGGTTCGGGACCTGTCCACCAAGGGCTCCGCCCTCACGATTCTGATTCAGGACAAGCGCCTGCGCTGGCCCGATACTTTCGCCGAGGGACCGGACGGGACCCTCTACGTGACGACCTCTCGTATCCAGGATTCGGCCTTCTACAAGGCCGGCGCCCCGGCGGCTCTGCCGACCGACCTGTGGAGCATCAAACTGACGAGCGACGCCGCCGGCTCGACGACGAGCCCATCGGCCCGCTGAGACCGAAGGCCCGACCTGTCGACGAGACCCGCCTGGGCCTCGCCGCTGCCCTCCGTTGCGAGCTTTTCCATGCGCCGACGCGATATCCTCTGCGGCCTCGCCGCATCTTCCCTCTGGAGCCCGCCGGCCTCGGCGGCCCCGATCCTTCGTTCGGACGATCCCCGGTTCGCCGAACTGGTCGATCCCTCCGCCCGGCCGGTGACCCTCTACCGCGAGGGTCGGTGGTGCGAAGGCGTGTGCTGGGCGCCGCACCTTGGGGGCCTCATCGTCAGCGATGTGCGATCGAACCGCATGCTGGTGATCGGCGAGGATGGCGGAGTGATGCCGTTCCGCGATCCGTCCAACAATGCCAATGGAAACGTCCTCGATGGTCAGGGACGTCTCGTCACCTGCGAGCACCGCACCCGTCGCGTCGTTCGCCGCGAATCCGATGGATCGATGGTTGTGTTGGCCGACATGTATGGCGGCCAGCCATTGAATTCCCCCAACGACGCGGCGCTCGCGCCGGACGGTGCGATCTGGTTCACCGACCCTGTCTTCGGCATCACCGTGCCGGATGAAGGCATTCAGACCACGCCTTCCCAGTCCGCGAGGCGGGTCTACCGGATCGATCCGGCCGGTGAGATCCTGGCCATGACCGACGCGGTCGGCCAACCGAACGGCATCGCCTTCTCGCCTGATGGGCGAACGCTCTACGTCACCGAGACCAGTGCCGCCCTCGACAATGCGGAAGGGGCCCGCGCTATCCTCGCCTTTCCGGTGGAAGAGAGCCGTCTCGGTGATCCACGCGTCGTCGCCTCGCTCGAGACGGGCGCTCCGGACGGGCTCGCCATCGACGAAGCCGGGCGGATCTACGCGGCCTGTGACGACGGCGTACGTGTTTACCTGCCCGACGGGACGTTGCTCGGCCGGATCGCCACCGCGACGCCGGCCTCCAATGTCGAGTTCGGCGGGCAGGACGGGAATCGCCTCTTCATTTCGGCGGGCTCCGTGGTGGCGGCCATCGATCTCAAGGTCCGGGGCGCGGTGAAAGCCCGCTGACCGCATTCATATCCTTCAGGATTGCAGCATCCATGACCTTCGCTCGACGTGACATGCTGGCTGCCGGCCTCGCCGGATTTGCCGCACTGACCAGCCAGGCCTCCGCTGAGCAAAAGGACGCGTCCCAAGCAGAATCCGGCACGGGGGTCGCCAGCGATCAGGGCGTTCCCGGGCTCGAACTCGCCATGCTGGCGAATGCGCCCTCGAACCCCACCGGCATCACCCTGTCGCGAAGCGGCCGCGTCTTCGTGATGATGCCGCGCTTCAACGCCAAGGTCCCTTTCACCCTCGGCGAGGTCATGCCGGACGGGAGCGTGACGCCCTATCCCGACGAGGCCACCAATCAGCCCGACCCGAAGGCCTCTCAGCACCGGCTCCTTCACGTCCCCAATGGTGTGATGGACCGCGACGACAGGCTCTGGGTGCTCGATGCCGGATTGCCGGATGGGTCGGGCCCGCCCATGCCGGGAGGTGCCAAGCTCGTCCGGTTCGATCTGACCACCAACCGGATCGCCCAGGTGGTCCCGCTGGAGGCCGGCGTCACGGCGACCTCCTCGCTCAACGACCTCAGGGTCGATATCCGGGACGGACGGGCGGTGGCGTTCATCACGGACCAGGGCCAGGACGGCCATGGTGCCATCCTCGCGGTTGATCTCGCGAGCGGTCGTGTTACCCGGCGACTTGCCCGGCATGCTAGTACCGAGTCCCAGAAGGGCATCGTCAAAGTAGTCGAGAATCGCCAGATCCTGCAGCGCAAGGCCGAGGGGCCGCCGCGTCCGGTCCAGGGCGGCGCGAACGGCATCGCCCTCAGCCCCAACGGCCGACGCCTCTACTACGCCCCACTGATGGGCCGGCGCCTCTATGCGGTGGAGACCGCTCTTCTCCTCGACCCGGCGGTGTCCGATGCCGAGGTCGCCGCCGCTGTGGAGGATCTCGGCGAGAAGGGCATGACCGGAGGGCTCATTGCCGATTCCAAGGACCGCGTGTATCTCGCCCTGCAGGAGCACAACGCGGTCGGCCGGCGCGAGACGGACGGCACTGTCACGATCCTCGCCACGGATCCCCGGCTCATCTGGGCCGACACGTTCTGGATCACCCCCGACCGCTGGCTCTACATCACGGCCGCGCAGGTCAATCGCAGCCCCGACTACAATAACGGGCGCGACCTCAGGCAGCCGCCCTATAAGATTCTAAGGATACGCATCGACGCCGACCCGGCGTGATCAGCCGAGCAGATGTGTGAGCAGCGCGCGTAGTTGCGCCGGCTTGATCGGCTTGTGCATCAGTTCCGCCCCGAGCCTCGCCACATCGGCTTCGATCGCGGCGGAATGGTCGGCGGTGGTGACGATCGCTGGCAGGTCCGCGCGGGTCACGCCCCGCAGGTAGGTGGCCACGTCCAGGCCGCAGGCGCCGTTGTCGAGGTGGTAATCCAGGATCAGCACGTCCGGTGGTGGACGTCCGGCGGAGACGTACTCTCCGACGCTTGCGAGATCGCGATGAGCACTCACATCGGCATCCCAGTTCCGCAGCAGGCGCGTCAGTGCATCTGCGGTGGCCGGATCGTTCTCCACGATGAGCACGCGCGCGCCCGTCAGCCGCGTCGCGATCGGCGTGGGGCCGGCCACCGGCTCGATCGGAGAGGTGCCGATGGGGACGGTCAGGCTCATCCGCGTTCCGTGGCCGGGCCGGGAATTCAGGGTGAGCGCGTGATCGAGGGCCGTTGCCATGCGCTGGACGATGGAGAGCCCGAGACCGAGACCGGGCTCACCCTCGTCACCCTCCCTGCCGCCCCGGTAGAATTCCTCGAAGACGAGATGCCGCTCGCTCTCCTCGATGCCGCAACCGGTATCGATGATCTCGATGCGGCACGCCTGGTCCCGCCGACGCGCGGCGATCAGCACACCTCCGCGGCTGGTGTAGCGGACGGCATTGGAGACGAGGTTCTGCAGGATGCGCCGAAGCAGGATCGGGTCGCTGTCCACCCGGAGCTCCGGGCAGCGGACCGCGAGGCGCAGGCCCTTGCGCTCGGCCATCGGCATGAAGCTCGCAGCGATGCCTCCGAGCAGATCGGCGAGGGCCACCGGGTGGATGATCGGCCGGACGATGCCGGCATCGAGCTTGGAGATGTCGAGCAGCGTCTTGATCAGATCTTCGATGGTCTGCAGGCCGCGCTCCACCTGCCCCGACATCGCCAGGGCTTCCGGGCTGAGCGGCATGTCGGAGAGGGCCGAGGCCGAGAGGCGCGCGGCATTCAGCGGCTGAAGCAGATCATGGCCGGCGGCGGCGAGGAAGCGGGTCTTCGAGCGGTTGGCGGTCTCGGCTTCCTCCTTTGCCGCGACGAGGGCGGCGTTGGAGCGCTCCAGGCTGTACATCAGCCCGGTCAGCTCCTCGGTGCGCGAGCGGACCCGACCCTCGAGGATGATCGCGGTCTGAAACAGCGAATAGGCCCCGCCCTGCTGGTCCATGTTGCGTTCCACATGCGCCATGAGGGCGGCGTTGATGCGCTCGAGCTTGGCGATGCGGCGGGCGGCATCGTCAGGATGATCGGCCTTCATCGGGCGCGCGGCCGGCCGATGGCGATGCCGGTGAAGGTCTGGTTGAGATGCATCGCCCGGTATTGCTCGCCGTAGGTCTCGAACCCGACCACGTCGTAGCGGCGGTAGAGATTGCAGATGCCCTGGCGGACCTGTCGGCTTTCCGCGTCGAGGCGGCGCAGGACGCAATCGAAGCCGATGATCAGGTCGATCCCACCCAACGCCGCATCGAGGCGGGCGAGGTCGTTGCGGGTGGTCTCCACGATGTCGCGTGGCTGGGCCAGGGTCAGCACGACGCCTTCGTCGATGGCGCAAAAGAAGGTCAGCGAGCCGTCGGCGTTCATGCGCCGGATCGAGCGGCAGAAATACTCGCCGCCGACCTTCACGGCGAGCGGATAGGCGGCAAAGCTCATCGGTGTCAGCGCTTCCGGATCGAGCCCCACCGCCATGGCGTATTCGCGGGCGGCGGGCTCGGCGTTCAATTCATGGACGATGCGCTGCTCGTCGTCGGAAGCCGTCACCACGAACTTCGTCGATGTCGGCTCGAAATGATCGCTTTTGAAGGTCTGGAACGGGTGATCCGTCTCCACCAGCACCACCACGGCCGCCCTGCGATGGATCGTGCCGCCGTGGAGCAAGACCGTTTCGCGGAAATGCAGATCGTCGCCGGCCGATCCCCCGACCAGCGGAATGCCGTCGAGGGCCCAGGCGATGGTCGAGACCACCGTCTCCTCCGCATTGGCGAGCCCGTCGATGAAGGACAAGGCGAAGAGCCGGTTCGTCGCGTGGTCGGTGGGGTCCGTCGCCAGCGCCCGGCGCAGCGTGCGGACCGACGAGGCCGTGCGAGCCACATCGAGATGGTCGATGGCATCGAGGATCGCCGAGACGACGCGAAATCCCTTGGCCGGAAACGCCACGACGACGAGGCCGCCCTCCAGGCCCCCCGCAGGACAGATCCCGCCCGACATCGTACACCCGGTGATGGGGGTGCCGGGGAAGGCCTCCCCCAGGGCGGCGTTCAGGGCGCCGACATCGTAATCGGGGGAGAAGAAGGCCAGCATGTGCGAGAGGCCGGCCGGGCCGATATGGGCGGCGATGTCCGCCACGGCGTCGGCCTCCGCCGTCGCCATCGTCCAGGAGGTCTTGATCCCGCACAGATGCCCACGCATCCGCGTGTCCTCCTCCACCGTCGCGCTCCCTCCGGCGTCGTGGACTGGCTTTGCGCCTTCGTCGTCACGCCGCTGGCGAGTATGTCGGCGCGCCGAGCGGGGTGCAATGGCGGCGCTCTCCCGCGCCGCCCTTACCTGTCAATCCACCGTCTTGAGGTCCTTGACCGAGACGTCGCCCTGCCGCGACGAGAAGGTCGGCGCGGAACCGTTGCTCTGGGAGACGCCGCTGATCTGGTGATCGCCGGTATCGTAGGTGGTGCGCTTGCCGTCGGTATCGATCACGAGGCGGCGGGCATGGGGGAAGAACGCATAGCGCATTCCGTTCTGGCCGCCGCTGGTGGAGGGCTGGCCCAGCTCCTGCGGCCACCAGGCCTCGCCGCCGGACATCGGTTTCATCGGCTCCATAGGCTTCATCGGTTCCATGGGCTTCATCGGTTCCATCGTCATCCTCCAAACAGGGTCGTGCGTCTGGCACGGCTACGCCTGAAAGCCGACATGGTTGCATTCCTGGGGAGCCGCCGACCCATCGATTGCACGACCTGCCGGTTTTTCGCGCCGTTCCGAGTCGGCACACCGGTTCGCTTCTCCCGGCATCCGTTTGCCCGCACTCGGTTGCACGCATTGAATTTCCCCGTTGTAGGGATCATATCGCGCACCGTTCGATCCCCGGAGGCAAACCCTTGAGCGATACCCTGGAACGGCACGAATTCGGTGCCGAGGTCGGCCGGCTGTTGGACCTCGTGGTCCATGCCCTTTACTCCGACCGTGAAATCTTCCTACGGGAACTGGTGGCCAACGCCGCCGATGCCCTGGACCGGCGCCGTTTCGAGGCGCTGACGCAATCGGTCTCGGCGCCGCCGGCCGACGCAAAGGTCACGATCACCCCCGAGAAGACCGCGCGCACGCTGACGATCTCCGATCCCGGCATCGGCATGACCAAGGCGGAGCTGGCGCAGAATCTCGGCACCATCGCCCGTTCCGGCACCCGGGCCTTCAGCCAGTCGCTCGGAGACGCGAAGGCCGAGGACAAACCCAGCCTGATCGGCCAGTTCGGCGTCGGCTTCTACTCCGCCTTCATGGTGGCCGACCGCGTGACCGTGACCTCTCGGCGCGCCGGCTCCGACGAAGCCTGGACCTGGGCCTCGGAGGGCCAGGGCAGTTATACCCTGGAACAGGCGACACGCGACGAGCCCGGCACGGACATCGTCCTTCATCTCAAGGAGGATGCCGACGAGTATCTGGAGAGCTACCGGCTCGACCACGTCGTGCGCAAATGGGCCGACCACATCACCGTGCCGGTCGCCATCGTCGCCGAGGGCAAGACCGAGACCGCGAACCAGGGCACGGCCCTGTGGCGCAAGTCGAAATCCGAGGTCACCCCGGAGCAGTACACCGAGTTCTACCGCCATGTCGGCATGAACTTCGACGAGCCCTGGGCGACCCTGCACTGGCGGGTGGAAGGGGCCCTCGAATTCTCGGCGCTGCTGTTCATCCCCGGCATGAAGCCGTTCCAGGCGGTGGAGGGCGAGCGCGCGAGCAAGGTTCGCCTTCACGTCCGGCGCATGTTCATCACCGACGAGGCCGAGTTGCTGCCGACCTGGCTGCGTTTCGTACAGGGCGTGGTCGACACCGAGGACCTGCCCCTCAACGTCTCCCGCGAGATGCTGCAGGCGACACCGGTCCTCACCAAGATCCGTCGCGCCGTCACCGGTCGCGTCCTCTCCGAACTCGGCACCCGAGCCAAGGATGCGGAGGGCTACCAGTCCTTCTGGGAGAATTTCGGGCCCGTCCTGAAGGAGGGCATCTACGAGGATTACGAGCGCCGGGGCGAGATCGCTCCGCTTCTGCGCTTCCGCTCCTCGGCCGTGGAAGGCTGGACCTCGCTGCCCGATTACGTCTCGCGCATGAAGGACGGTCAGGAGGCGATCTATTACCTCGTGGCCGACGATGCCGACGCCCTGGCCTCCTCGCCGCAGCTCGAGGGGTTCCGCGCACGCGGCGTCGAGGTTCTGCTGCTCTCCGACCATGTGGACGCGTTCTGGCCGGAGCAGCTCGGCCGGTTCGAGGAGAAGCCCCTGCGTTCGGTGACCCAGGGCGGCCTCGACCTCTCGAAGATCGCCGCCACCGAGGAAGCCGGCGAGGCGCCCGCCTCCGTCGATGCCCTCGTCGCCGCCCTCAAGACGGCGCTCGCGAAGGACGTCGCCGACGTGCGAACCACCGACCGGCTGGTGGAGAGCGCCGTGGTGCTCTCGGCCTCCGGTAGCGGACCCGACCTGCAGATGCAGCGCCTTCTGCGCCGGGCCGGGCGTGGAGCCGGCGGATTGCCGATCCTCGAGATCAACCCGCGCCACCCGCTGATCGCCTCCCTCGGCGCCAAGGCGGAAGCCGGGGAGGATGTGGCGGAGGCCGCCGGCACCCTCGTCGATCTCGCCCGCATTCAGGACGGCGACACCCCGCGCGACCCCGTGGCCTTCGCCCGCAAGGTCGCCGCTGCCCTGGCCCCCGGCGCCTGAACGCACGACCGGAGGCGCCTGCCGGGAGCAGGCGCCTCCGTTGGCCAGCCATGAGTACCGATGCGGTTCTCGACTCGCGCTTCTCGTCTTGCGCTTCTCGTCTTGCGATCTCCGCCGCACTCGTGCTAACGAGCCTTCGTCTCATCGAGGCGCCCCGCGGAGAGGTGGCAGAGCGGTTGATTGTACCGCACTCGAAATGCGGCATGGGTGCAAGCCCATCGGGGGTTCGAATCCCCCCCTCTCCGCCATTTACCCTTGCTAAGTCATTGCTTTTGCTCGGAAAGCCGGTTTAGCGTTGGGCAGTCGCCCTCAATTTACCCCACATTTTGTATCGGCTTGCGTCGGCTAAAGCTGGATCTTGCTGGACTTCGCCTCGCGCACGCGAGGCCGAGCGCTTGAAGAGCGTGGCAGCGTTATTGCGGGTAAGCCGTAGGGCCGCATAGCCGCTTTGCCTTTGGGGGCATGAACCCTGACACATGCTGATTCCCTCGGGCACCGAGGCTCAGCACGTCGAATTGAGCCAACGCAACCGTGTCTTTCCACGAGCGGGTCGCACCCCTTAGATGCCATGCGACGGTGAGTCTGAAGGTAAGGACACGGTAGCGGTGATTCACCCCCTCGACAGCATAGCTTCTGTGCTCGAGAGCACAGGCGAATACCGCGTGCTTAGGAGGGTCGGACCGTTCGCCGATTGCACCGATCAGCCGACCGAGCCTACTTTCATTGGCCTGATACTCGATACCGAAACGACTGGGGTCGATCACACACACGACGAGGTGATCGAGCTTGGCATGATCAAGTTCGAGTACGGCGCGAGCGGCCGCATCTACCGGGTGCTTCAGGTCTTCAACCAACTCCAAGAGCCGCAGAAGCCGATCCCGCCAGAGGTCACGCGACTGACCGGCATCACGGACGCTGACGTAGCCGGTCAACGGATCAATGACGCGGCGGTACGAGCGATGGCTGGCGATGCCGTCGTGGTGATCGCCCATAACGCAAGCTTCGACCGCCAGTTTTGTGAGAGCCGCTGGCCGATCTTCGTTGAGAAGAACTGGGCTTGCTCTTGCTATCAGGTGCCATGGCGTAACGAAGGCCACGAGGGCATGAAGCTCGGCTACCTGCTGACCGATTACGGTTTCTTCCATAAGGGCCACCGTGCCATCGACGATTGCCATGCCCTTCGTGCACTCCTGGCAGCCCCCCTAAAGACGTCCGGTCGGCTTGCGCTGGCGTGCCTGCTCGAAACCGCGCGCAAGCCCACGCTCCGCATTTGGGCCGCCGGCTCACCCATCGCAACGAAGGACGTTCTGAAAGCTCGCAGTTATCGCTGGAGCGGTCGTAGGCGGTGCTGGTACATCGACGTCGAAGAAGAACTGTTCGACATTGAGCGCGCCTTTTTAAGCCAGGAAATCTTCCAGGGGGAAGTGATCGATCTCCCCACCGAACGCATCACGGCGCGTGATCGGTTCTCCATAAGGGTAAACCCCGAAGCATCGGACTAACTGCCTGAGCTGAGCCAACGCAAGCTGAAGCTCCGTCGCGTGGCTCGCAGTCAACGATACGTGGCGAAACCGTTGGCGTTTTCCATTTCGAAGCGTCGGTGCCGGCGACCTGAGCTATCGATTTGCCTATCCTCATCCACTACGGCGAAGCCCCGAGCTTTGTAGAACTGCACGGCAGAAACATTCTGCGCGAAGACGTGAAGCCAAAGGATCTGGTGACGATCTTGTGCCGCCTGCAGGAGGGCCGATGCCACACCCCGGCTGACATGTGGGAGATCTACGTACAATGCTGAAATGTAATCTCCATCATCCACGGTGATGAAGGCAATCACGGAGCTATCCACCTCTATTATCAGAGTTTCTGAGTGCCTCAGTAGAAGTGCCAGATGCTCACGAGCAGCGGTTTGCTCCCGGCCCTCCAAGAACGAATGCGAGATCGGGAACGTCCTGTCAAAAACCGCGAGGGCCGCAGCCTCGTCGTCTCCACACCTGCAGGGACGGATATGCATGTCTTGCCGGTTTCTTCCTAGATTGTCAGCCGTAACGCCCAAGGCGAGGGAAGTGCCTCAACTGAGCAGATACGCTTCGCAACGCTGAGACACATTTTAGCGACATCCCGGCCAGCATTGCATCGCGATCCCACCACTGCGCCGACGATGATGTTTAGCGCTCTCGCGGATTGAGTGCTAAGGCTACGTTGCGGGGTTAGCTGTAGGACTTTTACGGTCGCCTCTCCTGCAATTCCGCGCCGTACTGGCGACGGTTGATCGCCAGGAAACCGGATCCAAAACATGAAGTTTCGCCCCCTACACGACCGTGTCGTCGTCCGCCGCATCGAAGGCGAAGAGAAGACCAAGGGCGGCATCATCATCCCGGATACCGTCAAGGAGAAGCCGCAAGAGGGCGAGATCATTGCCGTCGGCCCTGGCGCTCGGGACGAAGCCGGCCGGATCAACCCGCCTGATGTGAAGGCTGGTGACCGGGTGTTGTTCGGTAAGTGGTCTGGCACCGAAGTCAAGATCGACGGTCAGGACCTTCTGATCATGAAGGAATCCGACATCATGGGCGTCGTCGCCTAGGTCGGTTGCGTCGCTCGCAAACCCAATGACCTGCCCTTTCGAGGCGGCCGCTGTGGCGTGCCTCAGGGCCTTACATCACTGAAGAGATCACCCCCATGGCTGCCAAAGACGTTCGTTTCTCCGTCGATGCCCGCGAGAAAATGTTGCGCGGTGTCGAGCTTCTTGCCAGCGCCGTGAAGGTCACGCTGGGGCCCAAGGGTCGCAACGTCGTTATCGAAAAGAGCTACGGCGCGCCTCGCATCACCAAGGACGGCGTCACCGTCGCCAAGGAGATCGAACTCGCCGACAAGTTCGAGAATATGGGCGCCCAGATGGTGCGCGAAGTGGCCTCGAAGTCGAGCGACATCGCCGGCGACGGCACCACAACGGCAACCGTGCTGGCTGCCTCCATCGTCCGCGAGGGCGTGAAGTACGTGGCCGCCGGCATGAACCCAATGGACCTGAAGCGTGGCATCGACCTCGCTGTTGCGGCGGTCGTGAAGGACATCGGTGAGCGTGCCCGCAAGGTGGCCTCCTCCGAGGAGATCGCCCAAGTGGGCACGATCTCTGCCAATGGCGACAAGGAAATCGGCGAGATGATCGCCCACGCCATGGAGAAGGTTGGCAAGGAAGGCGTCATCACTGTCGAAGAGGCCAAGACTGCCGAAACCGAGCTCGACGTCGTCGAGGGCATGCAGTTCGACCGTGGGTATCTCTCGCCGTACTTCGTCACGAACCCCGAGAAGATGATGGCGGATCTCGAGGATCCCTACATCCTCATCCACGAAAAGAAGCTCGGTTCGCTTCAGGCCTTACTGCCCATCCTCGAAGCCGTGGTGCAGACGGGTAAGCCGCTGCTCATTATCGCCGAGGACATCGAGGGCGAGGCGCTTGCCACCCTCGTGGTGAACAAGCTGCGCGGCGGCCTCAAGGTAGCCGCTGTGAAGGCTCCGGGCTTTGGTGACCGTCGCAAGGCCATGCTCGAAGACATTGCCCTGCTGACCAAAGGCCAGATGATCGCCGAGGATCTTGGAATCAAACTCGAGAACGTCACACTTGAAATGCTGGGCCACGCCAAGCGGGTGCGCATCGACAAAGAGACCACCACGATCATCGACGGTGCCGGCGACAAGGCCGACATCGAAGCACGTGTGGCGCAGATCAAGGCGCAGATCGAGGACACCACCTCGGACTACGACCGTGAGAAGCTCCAGGAGCGGCAGGCCAAGCTCGCCGGCGGCGTCGCCGTCATTCGCGTCGGCGGCTCGACCGAGGTCGAGGTCAAGGAGAAGAAGGACCGCGTTGATGATGCGCTTCATGCGACCCGTGCGGCGGTCGAGGAAGGCATCGTGCCCGGCGGCGGCGTAGCGCTCCTTCGCGCCAAGGCCGCGGCTCAGGGTCTTACCAACGACAACCCTGACGTTCAGGCCGGCATCAAGATCGTGCTGAAGGCGCTCGAAGCCCCGATCCGTCAGATCGCCCAGAACTCGGGCGTCGAAGGCTCGATTGTGGTCGGGAAGATCCTTGCCAACTCCTCAGCGACTTATGGCTTCAACGCCCAGACCGAGGAATACGTTGACATGCTCCAGGCCGGTATCGTTGATCCCGCAAAGGTCGTGCGTGCAGCACTACAAGGTGCAGCGTCAGTTGCTGGGCTCCTGGTCACCACTGAAGCCATGATCTCGGATGCTCCGAGGAAGGAAGCGCCGGCGATGCCCGGTGGCGGCGGTGGTATGGGTGGTATGGGCGGCATGGATTTCTGATCCGCGTAAAAACCCAAGCTATCCGGTTTGATAGGGCCGCCTTTTGGGGCGGCCCTTTTCAATATGGCATGCCACTCAATCGGCTACGAAGCCTGTTTCGGCTTGCTACCTGTACGAACTCCCCGCAGTCCGGTTTCGGGATCGCGGGTGCGTGGCGGCCTGATGAATCGGCTCGGGAATAGGAAGGGGCACCGCGCATGCCGATCAGCAGGAAGGATCTGGCGGATGTGGGCTCGCCGGAGGCGCTCGTCAAACGCATCTTACAGGCCGAGCCCAACCTTCTGGTACCCGTGCCGATCCAGCAGCTATGCGCGCGCCTCGGAATCCTGAGGATCGACGACCTCGACGCCGATGGGTTCGAAGGCGGCCTCGCGACCGACGCGAAGCGGTCCGAAGGGATCATCCTCGCCAAGCGCGGGGGCGAACCGCGTCGCCGCTTCATCATCGCGCACGAACTCGGCCACTTCCTGATGGCGCACCATGTCCCGGATCAGCCCGGCCGGTTCCTGTGCAAGAATTCTGATTTACTGCGCGTGCAAGCGAAGGAGGGCGACCAGCGGCAGCGCAGGGAGGTCGAGGCCAACCGCTTCGCCGCTCTCGTGCTGATGCCCCCGCACCTGCTGCGAGGGGCCATGGCGGCCTTTCGCGAGCCCAATCTGCAGCACGTTCTTACGCTCGCACGCGACTTCGCGGTCGGTCGGGAGACGGTGGCTCGGGCCTACGTGCAGTACCACCCCGAGCAGATCGCCATCGTCGTGGTGGGCAACGGCCGAGTGCAGCGGTGCTACCGCAGCCTCTCCTTTCCCACCATCGTCTGCAGGGTCGGCAGCCCGGTCCCGACAGGCTCGCTTTATCACCGCAGTTCGCATCGGCCGAACATCGCGAGCGACATCGCCGCGTGTAGTCCCGATCTTTGGATCGATGTGAAGCGCGACCTCCGTGCGCCAGTCATCTACGAGCAGGTGTATCTCCAGCAGAACGGCTTCGCGATGATCCTGCTGAGGCTAGAACTACCCCCGGAGGAGAGCGCGGAGGAGCGCAGGCTGGAGGAGGGCTGGCGCTACCGCTTTCACTCAGGGCGACGGTAGGCGTCACTCAGGCCGAATTGGATAGGGCAGTGAACTAACTTGTACCCATCCCGCATAGCATCCGCGGCCTGCGGTGCCGGTGCGCCTGTTCGACCCCGCAAATGACTTGGCATTCCGAAATTGCTCGCAGCGGGCTTTCTCGACGGTGCTAGATATGGGGAACTATTTGCCAGTGAGGTTCGCCATTTCGATCTTGTTTGTGAGTCGTTGTATATTCCGCGCCGGATAGCCGGCCCTCGAACCTTTATCCTTCACCCTCTCCCCGCCGGCTCCGCGTCCTCCCGCGTGGCCTCGTAGGAGCACCAGTTGCAGTAGCCCTTCGCCTCGATTTTCGGAGCGTTCCGTTGAGAGCACCTTGGGCAAATCAGTAAGGCAAGCTTTAAGCCCAACATGCGGCCCAGCCCACGTCCCTTGAAGGTGACGTCCATCGGGGCTTGAGGTGGCATGAGGGGGGCATCCGGCATCAGCACTCCTGGCTTGCGGGTAAGAGTAACTGCTGGGTCAACGGGCGTGGGCAACGCAGGTTCACCACCGCGTGATGGGACTATGTCACCAAGCACCGACGGCCCTCACCGCCGTGTCATACCCAGCGGCCCCGCTCTGGCCTGGTGAAGGGTAGCGGCCCGATAGCATCACCGAACGGTAACCGGCCTCCTGCGGCTATAGGGATTGGGCACATCACCCCCGCCAAGGAGTACAAGCCGCCCCGGGGAGCCCATTCAAAGGCCACGGGCAATGCCAAGGTACTTCATCGACATCCACGACGGAGCCACCCACGTGCAGGATACGGTTGGTTTCGATCTCCCGGATCCCGACGCCGCGCGGGAAAAACTCGTGCAAATCATGCGCAGGGTGGCCGAAGGGTTCGACCCTGCTAACGACCGCCACGACTACCTCGCGGTGGTGCGAGACGATGCGCGTAGGGTTGTCTACCGGGCTCATCTTTCGCTCGACATCGAGGCCGTTGGCGCACCTTGAGGCCTAAGAGGCCGAAAGCGGCTGATTCGAGGTAATCACGACACCCATCGCGTCCTCGAATTGCCGTGGCTCAAGCCGCCGCAGGAAAGTGCGCGGATCACTGTAAGCGATGCCGCTGGTGCGGAATGGCGGCTGTTTCTTATTCACTACGCGCATCGAACTTGGCCGGGCCTGTGGCGCGGGACGCAGCACCTCTATGGTCATACTCATAGATCACTGTCCAACATTCGTTTCTCCTACGCATCCCCAACGGACGCAAGGGCCACCGCCGATGGGCGTTGCGGGATGATGCGATTCTAACATGCGACCAAATCATGCAGCGGACTAATGCAATTGGATGTAAAAGCGTTTGCAGGCGGCCCCAGAGTATCTTACTTTTTTGAAAATTTAAGCATTT
The DNA here is from genome assembly GCF_017355285.1 of Methylobacterium sp. SD274. Taxonomy (NCBI): domain Bacteria; kingdom Pseudomonadati; phylum Pseudomonadota; class Alphaproteobacteria; order Hyphomicrobiales; family Methylobacteriaceae; genus Methylobacterium; species Methylobacterium sp. SD274. Next base: position 51,831 of record NZ_JADIJP010000015.1, read on the forward strand.
GGGAGCCGGAATGCCTATCGATATTGCAAAGTTTGTGCAGGATGTTCGCCCAACTAAAACGGTATTGCTGTTTGGAGCTGGTTCATCAATACCATCAAGCGCCCCAAGTGTTGCCCGGCTGCAGCACCATTTTGAAAACAAATTTGGCGTTTCCGGCGTCGGATACAGTCTGGCTGAGCAAACAGGCATCATAGAGCAGACAACTAGGGACCGAAGAAGCTTAATTGAGGAGTTGCAAAGCCAGTTTAAGGGGCTAAAACCCACTGGAGCCATACTAAACCTGCCGTTATAAAGCTGGAAAAGCATATACACTACGAATTACGACGAGATAATAGAAGGCGCCTACAAGCGACGAATGCGCTCGATAAAGGTATATTCAACTAATTTTGATTTCACAATGAAGGACAGCCCCGACGAAACTGAATATTTTAAACTTCATGGAACAATAAGCAAGGATGTGAGCCTAGGGGATAGATCTAGAATTATTATTACGGAAGCCGACTATGATGTAACAGATCAATACAGGGATCAGCTATTTGATCGCCTTAAGGCAGATATTGGGGAGTCGCATCTTATTATTATCGGTCATTCTTTGGCCGATGAGGATATTCGCACGGTAGTTAATAGGGCTTTATCTCTAAGAGCAAGATCCGGGCTGCAAGGAAGAATATCTTTACTTATGTATTCCCGCGACGAAGGTAGAGCTTCCCTGTGGGAAGCCCGTGGGGTCGAAATCGTCTTTGGTAGTCTGGACGATTTTTTTGCCGGCCTTGTAGGAAAGATCGACGTTGCCCCGACAGCGGATGTTTCTGGAGATCCGTTGGACAGCCTAATTGCACTGCGCCCCTCTACGATTGACGCTGCACACGCTCTAGCGACTCAGCCTTCAAACGTGAGTGCTATGTATAATGGTTGGCCAGCAACATTTGGAGATATTTCTGCGGGTATTGCTTTTCGACGACTGATGGCCGATGATATTGTTGATGCTTTTGCGAAGTCTACTACCCACATAGCAATTATGCTAGGACCAAGTGGGGTAGGAAAGACGACAGCAGCTAGACAAGTACTTAAATCCCTAGTCGATAGCGGCTTTCATGCTTGGCAACATTCTGAAGACCAGGTTTTTCTGCCTGATAAATGGCGAGAAATGGCCCTAAAATTAACAAGCCAATCCTTAAATGGCGTATTGCTTGTCGATGATGCGCATACAGAACTGCCAAAAATTAATGAATTAGTGGATGGCTTACATAGGGACGGCAGTACGTCGCTGCGTCTTGTTCTGGTGTCTACAAATCATAACTGGGGACCGAGGCTCAAGTCGCCGCCTTTATTTAAGATTGCGAAGACATTTAATTTAAATAAAGTTGCAGGAAGCGAAATAGATCGGCTTTTGGACTCAGTTGATCGAAACAATACTCTTCGTGTATTAGTAGAAAGTGAATTTGCTGGATATAATAGGGCCGAGCGCAGGAGACGTCTAACACAGCGTTGTGAAGCAGATATGTTCGTCTGCCTTAAGAACATCTTTTCTTCGGACAAGCTTGATGACATTATTCTCCGTGAATATGCAACGCTAGAAAACACCCTACAGGATATCTACAAATCTGTTGCTGCAATGGAAAGCGCAGGCGTGCATGTTCATAGGCAACTTGTAATTCGCTTATTGGGACTGCCTGCTGATCAAGTTAGTTCGGTGCTGGCTCGTCTTGAGGACATCATACACGAGAAAGCCGTTGATACGCGAACGGGCATCTATTCTTGGCGCGGTCGGCATCAAGTTATCATGAAAATTATTGCCGAACATAAATATTATGAAAAAAACAAGCGCTATGATTTGTTCGAGCGTATTATAGATAATATCAGGCCGACATATGACATTGAGATAAGAACAATTCGCGACCTTTGCAATGTTGAGTCCGGTTTGGCTACAATTGTGAACCTCAAGGACCAAAACTTTTTGCTTCGCAAAATGATCTCGGTAGCACCAGGCGAACGGGTTCCCCGGCATAGGCTGATCAGAAATCTTATTGAAATGGGGCATTTCGATGCCGCAGAAACAGAGATTAAGACGTTTCGCTCTGATTTTCGTATTGATGCTCCAACCACACGCTATCGTATTAAGCTAGCCACCGCCCGTGCTGTGCGATCAAAGGGATTGATGCAAGAAGATCGGATAGCCCTGATTGGTAAGGCGGAGGCTATCGCAGTGGAGGCGGCGAAAAGATACAAATCTCAGAAATCGGTCCTTGGTGCTTATTGCGAGGTGGGTATCGAGATAGCTAAATTAACGGGAAAATTTGAGACTTTTGACTCCGCGATATCCCTATTGAAAAAAGCAGAAGAAGATATTGGTGATGCAGATATCAGCAAAATGGTTGCGCGGTTTGAGAGAAGAATGTCCGCAATTCACGTTGAACCAACAGAGCATGAGGTCGATGAGGTCATTGAAGAGTAACTGAACTCAATTCACATTAGGGTATACCCTTACGTGACGTAACATAGCCGGTGCCGGTCATCGTAATATCTGGGTTGACACCGGCTATTTGTGACAAGGTAGCCTCGGGCTTACACCCTGAGGTTACAAACTATGGCCCGCATCGGTTACGCCCGCGTCAGCACCCTCGATCAGGATCTCGATGGGCAGGTCGCCCGGCTCAAGGCCGAAGGCTGCGGCGTCATTCGGTCGGAGAAGGTATCGGGTGGCAGTCGCGACGGCCGCGCCGAGCTGGCGACTGTGCTGGAGTTCCTTCGGCCCGGTGACGAGTTGATGGTCACCCGCCTCGACCGGCTCGGCCGCGACACCCGAGACGTCCTTAATCTCATTCATGAGGCCGAGCAGCGCGGTGCGCATGTCACGGTGCTCGACCCCCATGTCTCGACCCGAGGGGAGATGGGGCATGTCGTTTTAACGGTGCTCGGCATGGTGGCGCAGATGGAACGGCGGTTCATCAAGGAGCGGCAGCGCGAGGGCATTGAGCGCGCGAAGGGGAGTGGCGTGTATGCTGGTGGCAAGCGCCGCCTCGACCGTGATCAGATCAAGGCCATGGCATCGGCAGGCAGCGGGGCCGCAGCAATCGCTGTGGCCTTGGGCTGCTCCCGTATGCAGGTGTATCGGGTACTACGAGAAGCCTGAGCGCCCAGCTGTTGCGGGCTATGCCGATTTTCTGGTCCGCTGATGAGCGGTCGTTGAGCCACCCGGGACATGCGGGTATGCCTTCGGCAACGGCTCGTCGCCGCGCTCTACCACGGCTATCCCGTGCTGCCCCTCTACGGAGAGAAGTTATGTTCACCCACGTCATGATCGGCAGCAACGATCTGGACCGGGCACGGTGCTTCTACGATGCCACATTCGCTGCGTTGGGAGGAAAGCCCGGCGTGATGGACCCCAGAGGCAGGCTGATCTACGACCACGAGGGCGGGCGGCTGATGATCACGAAGCCCATCGATGGCAAGCCGGCGACCGCAGCCAACGGCGGAACCATCGGTATCGCCGCATCAAGCCGCGAGCGTGTTCTGGCGTGGCATCAGGCCGGCACCGAGCATGGTGGCGCCGCCATCGAAAGCCCTCCCGCAGAGCGCCCGAACGGGTCCTTTGTTGCTTACCTTCGCGATCCGGACGGAAACAAGCTCACCGTACGGACTCAGGCCACGGAGTGACAAAATCCATGGTCGCCATCGCTCTGCTCGGCGTCGAAACCGAGGGCGAGGGCGAGGGCGAGCGCTGATGCTGTGCGTCTGAGAAGGACGGGGAGCGGACCCTGGCCTTTCGCCCAGAAGCGGACGTTCCGCCTGCGACCCAACACGGTCGTTGAGACGGACATTGGTGCTTCCGGAAAGCGGTCATTCGTCGGCCGTGCAGCAACTTCGGCTTGGGATCGGGCCTTGGCCGGGCGGCCCGAAGCGGCCGTTCTATCCTGCGCCCCTCAATGGACGCGCTTACCTTGCGCAGGTGATGTGGTGCTCTGAGCGAGCAATATGCCAGCCGTAAGGAGTGCATTCCGCAACACGGGCAGCATTTCTTTTGCATGATCCTGCTCAATGAGCCCGTGTGCGATTAGTAAGTAGTCGGCCACGAGTTCCAACGCAGAGCCTGATGGCGTCGAGGGGTGCGAAGGTGGTGGAACGAAGCGCGCGAGTGTGCCGTAGGCGGTCAGAGGCTCAAAGGTACCAGCACTGAGTTCGGTCATCGAACCGAGATAGCCTAGGAAGGTGCTCCCCGGTGGTCCGAAGGACGGGACAGCTCCGATCATCACCCACGTATAGCTTTTATCAGGGCGCTGCAGTCGGAGGCGAATGCTGAACTCGCTTTGTTGATCGTGCGCCTTGCGCAGAAAGCCGACCGCGATCTCATAGTCATCGGGATGGACACAGCTGAACCATCCATGCCCAACAGCCTCGTTTGCTGCTTGCCCAGTAAACACAGTCCATTCGTAACTTGCGTAGCTTACGCTACCGTCAAACTTCGTTACGAATATCATGTGGCACTCCTTGGCTTCAGTTCAGCTGCAACGCTGAAGCCCCTGCGCCAGAAAATAATTATATCACTATTTTATTCAGATAGTCGAGCTTTCTTCGAACTAGCACTCTACAGACATGTTGGATGAATTTTTAGGGAACAATTTTTTCTGGATAGGATTGAGAATTCATTATGGAAGAATCGGACAAGCGTGTTGCAGCCCTCCTCCAACGAATTGCTGACGAAATTGGTGTGCCTGTGCAGCAGTTTTCCACCGACTCCACGCTTTTGGATGCAAGCGAGTGCTTGAGCCTGTGGTTCAGCATCAGGACCCCGGAAGGGCGCTGCCGGGCCCTTCAAGCCCTCCGTGCGATTGTTGAAGATGAAATTAGAATGCAGTGAGATTACGGTCCTCATTCGACCCGAATCGACCTTGATATGTTCCGTTGTGAGTTGCGAAGCCCAACTGCTGCGAAGCGGACTGTCCCGGGGGCTGCAAGGGGTGGGAACTGGATCTTTGCTTCTTGTCTGAAAGCAAACACTCCGCGTCCGACCCAGCTCAGCAAAAGCAGCCGATCTTTGCTTTGCTTAAAAATCAACGTTAATTGGTCCGGAATAATGATAAAACTACGGATATCTGTTTCTCAATTATCGGCGGCAAGTGAAATGGTAATCCACTCCTGTGCTTTATCTAGGTCGTAGAACACTGGAGGTCGTGAGCGGTAGATCGATCCGAACCCCGCCTCGAGAAACCACTTGCCAGTATCGTCGCTCTGGTCGTCCGACAGGCGCACCAGAACTGCGACGAGATTGCCTCGAGCGAACACGAGCAGGCCTTCGGCATCTTCGCTGTCGGTAGCAACCCGAACAGGCTGAAGACGGAGGGTCATGCGACTGCTCTATTTTTCAAGTGCAGATAGTTGGCCTTGAACTCTCCAAGAGCCTTAAGAGCAGATCCATCGAGGATTTTTAGAGTCCTACCATTGAGTTCGATCAGGCCCCGTCGGCGCAGTTCTTTGAGAGAGCGATTGACATGCACTGCGGTCACCCCCGTCGTGTCGGCGATGTGCAACTGAGTCAGCGGCAGTTCACACGTGTCTTCCGTCGCTAGGCCAACCGCGTGCAATCTTACGAGCACTTCGCAGAAAAGATGGGCGATCCGCTCAATGGTGGAGCGACATCCGACATTCACAAGCCACTCTCGCAACGTCGCCTCGTCCGCCAGGGTGCTGATGCGCAGAGCCTTCGCGATTGTGGGATATCGACTCACGAGATCTCGCACTTCGGCAAAGTGGATGCGGACCACCGTGCATGTCGAAAGCGTGGTGATGGCGTGATCCAACTCATCGAGGAGCGCGACATCGAGATCGCAGGTATCCCCGGGCAGGAGCAAGGCAGTGATTTGACGGGTGCCGTTGGGGCGTTGCTTGTAACGGCACGCAATGCCACTCATGACGAGATACACGCCGCGTGGTTCTTCGCCCTCTTCGATGAGGGTCGTCGCCGGCGCGACGGTGCGTGGATGGGCGCTGATCCGTTCGAGCATGGCTCGATCCGAATCAGACAAGCTCGCGAACCCTTCCAACTTGCGTATGAACGGGTTGCTCGAAGCACTTGTCGGGCCGCTCTCCCAAGAGGCCGGAATAAGATCGTTCTCCCTTGGATCCCGCGCATAGGCCGCGGCCGACCGAGCCAACTCCCTTATGGCGTGAATCAAAGCAGAGGGTAGGACCGGCTTCATCAGCCAGGGCACTCCACGAAAACCATTCGCAAGGGGCTCGTCTTGCTGAAGGCTCGAGTGGACCAGAAAAGGCACGCCGCGACGGCGTAACTCGCCAGCCAGATCCACGCAGAACCCTTCCCGCAACAGGGGATCCAGGATCGCGAGGCTGGGCGCCTTCTGTTGAAGCAGCCGCAATGCCTCGGAGGTCTTCGTAAAAGGACCGAGCACCTCGTAACCCGCAGCCTCAAGCGCATCGACCAGATCAAGGGCAATCAGCGCGTTGTCTTCGACAAGCATGATAGTAAGTGGGCTATGCCCCATTGATACCAGCGCCTTCTGATGGGCCTTAGCCGAGCGTCAAACGGGACCGGCTAGGTTCAATGGCGCACATTGTCGGTTAGAGTAAATAAGAATCCTATTTTTGAAATTGTCCGGTATGAAACCGGACTTAATTGGAATGTGCGAAATCAAACATAATTAATTTAATCGAACGCGAAATTTGTGCTGGTTTCATTTTTGGTCTAGGATTTGTTATTGCAAGCACGATAACCGAGCGCCTGCGACTGAGAGACGCTTCGCGCTCTTGCTCTCCTGAGGAGACAAGAGCCATGGCTCATCTTCAACAATCCAATGTGCGCAATCGCCTATTGAAGGCGATGACATACGATGATTTCGCGCTCGTACAGCCGCACCTTCAACTTGTTGATCTTCCGCTAAAGCACGCTTTGATCGAACCTGATGTTCCAGTCATGCATCTCTATTTCTTGGAGAGCGGGATCTCCTCTGCGACAATGAAGGGCGCGGAGGGGCATGTCGAAGTTGGTTTAGCGGGCTGGGAGGGGTTGTCGGGAGCCGTACCGGTGCTGCTCGGCAACGACCGTATTCCGCATGACAACTTCATGCAGGTGGCCGGTCAGGGGCTTCGTATCGGGACCGAGGCCTTATGTGCGGCGGTCGAAGAAAGCCCGTCATTGCGCAAGTTGCTCCTGCGCTACGTTCAGACTGAACTCGTCCAGGCTCGACAAACCGCCTACGTCAATGCGACCTACACGACGGAACTGCGCTTAGCGCGTTGGCTGCTCATGTGCCACGACCGGGTGGACGGGGACGATCTGCCGGTCAAGCATGAGTTCCTGGCCGTGATGCTGGGCGTGCAGCGCACCGGGGTCACGCTATCCCTTCAGGTGCTGGAGGGGGCGGGCCGCATCCGTGGCCGACGCGGGCGCATCACGGTAACGAGCCGCGAACTCTTGGAGCAGGTGGCTGGCGATAGCTACGGGGCAGCCGAAGCGGAGTATGCCCGTTTGATCGAGGGAGCCTGATGCCCCGCTACTTCTTCAACCTCCGCTATGGCCACGGTCCTGAAAAGCTATCAGTCGATCCGGAAGGGGACGAGCTTCCTGATCTCGATGCCGTCCGCATGCATGCTTTGCATTCCGCACGGGACCTTATCGCAAGATCGCGCACGGACGCTGTTCGCGACTGGTTCGTGTGTTCGTATGAGATTGAGGACGAGGACTGCCAGCGACTGCTCACGGTTGCATTCAGCGACACGGTTCCAGACAATGAAGACGACGGCAATTTTTAGTAATAATAGGCAGATCATAACGTTTCGAGCTTTCTTCAAGTATAATGCATACATCGTTCAGCATGCGCTTATTCAAGCATCTATTTTATGCGGAAATTTGCAATACCACCAAACTCGGTCGTCAGTCTCTGCTTTAACAGGCTGGAAGCGGACTTTCCAAGGGTCGGCAATGGGTCGAGAGCAGGCTCACCGACGATGTCCGCTTCCATGGATCGCCGCCTCAAAGCGGACTGACGGCAATCCACCCTTCTCAGACGTTCAGGGTAAGTGCCGAGCGTCAGTTTTTCACCAATGCATACCAGCAGGGCGCGACGATCACCCCCAGGGCAAAGTCGAGGATCGTCACCAAGATAAAGGAGGTGCGGCTGAACGGGCTTTGCCTGACGCGCGGAGTCTCGTCGGATGGTAAGAAAGGCAAACGGGGACCATCATGACCAGCCTTCCCGGACTGCCCTCCGAAGCATTTGCCAAGCAGGATCCTACGCCGGATACCCTGTTTTACGCGCAGCCCCGCTTCGTCACCCATATCGACGACGCAGCCATCGAAGCCGTCACCGACTTCTATCGCACCCACCTGCCACTTGGCGGTCGCATCCTCGACTTGATGTCGAGTTGGGTCAGCCACCTGCCTGGAGAGGCCGCTTACGCCACTGTGATCGGGCATGGAATGAACGAGCGCGAGCTTGCCGCCAACCCGCGCCTGACGCAGCATTTCGTGCAGGATCTCAACGCCGATCCGATCCTGCCCCTCGAAACCGCAAGCATCGACGCCGCCCTCATCTGCGTCGGGGTTCAGTACCTCCAAGACCCTGTGGCGGTCCTCAGCGAGGTCGCACGGGTGATGGTGCCGGACGCCCCCGTGATCATCACCTTTTCGAATCGGTGTTTCGCATCCAAGGCGGTGGCCATCTGGCGCGCGCTAGGCGGGGACGATCAAGCGCGGCTCATCGACCTCTATTTGCGGCACGCCGGGTTCACCACCGTAGAGGCCTATGCCGTAGTGCCGGAGGGCGACCTCAGCGATCCACTATGGGCAGTGGTCGGCCGAACGCCATGACCAAAGGACGACAAATATGGTTTGTGGGCTCAGAGCCTTGTCGTCAGATCTGTCAGCCAGGCCGGCGAAGCGTTTACGAGACCGGTCTCCAGCACCTTGTCGTAACCGAACACGATGGTCATGCCGGTGACGACTAGCATCAATCCAAGCGTCGCTTTCAGCCCCTTGCCCAGACCCATCATCCGGTTTCGCCAACGCATCAGCACCTCGCGTGACAGGGTGCCGAGCAGCAAGAGCGGTAGGGCGGCACCTAAGTCGAACAGCAGCATGGTCAGGGCGACGACGCCAAGGTCGCGTCCCTGGGAGGCGAGCAGGGATGCAGCGCCAAGGGTCGGTCCAACGCAGGGGCTCCACACCGCGCCGAGGAGCAGGCCAACGCCGAACTGACCGGGCAGGCCGGCGGTGGAGAAGCCGCCGAACCGGTTCTCTGTCCAGTTGCTCATCGGGCCGGCGGCCACGGCCAGCCGGGTCTGGGCCACCGGGACCATCAGGACGAGCCCGACGAGTATGAGCATGATGGCGGCTCCGGTCCGGAATATGCCGGCATCGAGCCCGATGGCGAAGCCGACGGTGGCCACGAACAGCCCGATGACCACGAAGGACAGCGCTAAGCCGACGGCAATTGCCGCCGGCCCGAGCCTATGCTCCGAGGTCGCCGCACCGAGCACCAGCGGCAGCAATGGCAGCACGCAGGGGGACAGCACCGAGAGGATGCCGGCGAGGAAGGCGAGGCCCAGGCTCGTGACCATGATGGTTCAAAGCGCCTTGTCGAGGAGCGACGAGATCGCCTCGGGCTTGGTCTCGCCGGCCGAGCGCCCGGTCTCCTTCTTGCCCTTGTAGGTAATGAGCGTGCTCTGCATCGTCGCGCCGAACTGCTTGACCACATCCTTGCGGCTGTCGAAGTCGACGTCGAACACCTGCAGGTCCTTGAACTTCGGATCGGCCTCAAGCTTCGCCAGGATCGGCTTCTGAGCGGCGCAGGTGGTGCACCACGGAGCGGTGATGTGAACGAGGATCGGCTTCCCGGCCTTCTGGGCAGCCTCGAACGCGGCGGGCGTGTAGGTCATCTCGGCCGCGCCGGCAGCTGTTCCGACCAGCATGCGTCCGACGGCGAAGGCGGCGAGCAGGATGCGGCGGGTGGTCATGGATGGTGTTCCCGTGATGGATGGCTGGGGGTGGAAGTCCTGGCTCATTTCGAGACCTGCGTGATCGCCCGGTCGACGTTCACGCGGGCCGACCAATCCTTGGCGCTGTCCTGGCCCTTGAGATCGATGAGGCGGGCGGCGGTGACGTCGACGTTCTTAAAGTCGACTCCGGCAACGGTCGCGCCGGTGAGGTTGGCCCCCGAAAGGTCGGAGCCCATCAGAATTACGTCGGTGAGGTCGGCATCGGTGAGGTCGGCGTATTCGAGGCGCGAGCGCCCGAGGTTCGCTCCCTTCAGGTTGGCCCCCTTGAGGTTCACCGAGACGAACACGGCCCGCATCAGGCCCATGGACTGGTTCTTGATGTCAGCGCCGCCCTTGAGGTCGACCAGCGTCGCCCCAGCCATGTTGGCGCCCTTGAAGTCGCCGATGGGCATCGACCGGCTCAGGTCGGCACCGCTGAGGTTCGCGTCCCGGGCGGTGATACCGAACATCTTGGCTCCGACTAGCTTGGCCCCGCTGAGATCAGCCTTGATGAACCAGGCCTGCTCCAAGTTTGCCCCGGTCAGGTCGGTGCCGCGGAGGTTGGTCTTGTTAAGGCGGGCGGTGCGCAGGTTTGCACCCTTGAGGTTCAGGCCGGAGAGGTCGAGGCCAGCAAGCGCCTTATCGGAGAGGTCGATAGGCCTGCCGTCCGCCTTGGCGATCAGCGCTTCTACGTCGGCCCGGGTCATCTCGGCCTGGGTCATTGCAGCCGAGCCCATGTCGGCGCCCAGCAATAGGTCCTGCTCCGCGTGAGCCGGTGCAGCCAGGAGGACGGAGGCGAGCAGAAGGGGGGCGAGGCGGCGCATGGTTTCTCCCGAATCATCTCGCCTGGGTCCATGGAAAGCCTGTGCTTCCCCAAACCGTTGTTTGGGCGGATTTTTGTTCTCTGAAGTTGGTGGTACTGGGGTCTGTTCCCACCGTCTGTGACCCAGGTCACCGATGGCTCCGTAATGCGAATATCCATTGCTTCAACGGGGTATGGTGGCATCCAACGACCGCTGGCCTCCGGGAGGACGAACCATGCAGAGTGCCCATCAGGTCGAGCGCTGGATCGAGCGCTTTCCGCTGGTCCGGAGCTTCAGCGCCAGCCATCTCCAGATCGCCCGCGGCACGGTACACTTCCCCGTGCTTGAGGCCGGCGCAATTGCCTACGAGCTTCAGGACGCCTGCGCGAACTACCTGATGTGCATCGACGGGCGGACCCGGGTGTTTCGGATGTCCGAGGGCGGGCGGGAGATGCTGATCTACAAGGTCAGCGCCGGCGGCACCTGCGTGCTCACCACCCAATGCTTGCTCTCGGGCGGGGGCTTCCCGGCGCAAAGCATCGCGGAAGCCAGGACCGAACTGGCAGCGCTTCCGTCAGATACTTTTCGCCAGTTGATGCGGGAGAGTGAAACGTTCCGAGGCTTCGTCCTTGATGACTACACGAGGCTTCTGTCCGGCATGTTCGATTTGGTCGAGGAGATCGCCTTCGCCCCCCTGGAGCAGCGCCTCGCCAGGCGGCTGCTGATCGAGGCCGATGCTGAAGGCATCGTCTGGAAGACGCACCAGCAACTCGCATCGGACGTCGGCAGCGTGCGGGAGGTCATCAGCCGCCTTCTTGGGGAATGGGCGGACATGGGGCTCGTCGAGATCCGCCGAGGCCAGGTGCAGTTGATCGACCGGGCGAGCTTGGCAGCGAGAAGACCGAACTGATCCTATTGGTCCAAGTCAGACACCTAGTACCCATTGCGAGGGGCGCTTCCGACCCTCTGTAATCCTTGACAGCAGCGGCGCAATTGAGCCGATGGGGGATTATGGAACCACGCCTCAGTCTCGTGACCTTAGGTGTCACCGATCTCGTTCGCGCCATGACCTTCTACGAAGGGCTGGGATGGCCCAGGAAGGTCATCGCAGCCAAAGGCGTCGCCTTCTTTCAACTCAACGGCATCGGCCTGTCGCTGTATCCCCGCGCCGACTTGGCCGCCGATGCCGGGGTTCCCTTGCAAGCCGCGCCGTCACAGGGCCTGACCCTGGCCTACAATACGCGAAACCGGGACGAGGTGGACACCGTGCTTGCCCGGGCGGAGGCGCTGGGGGGACGCGTCACGTGCCCTGCACAGGAAGCGGTTTGGGGCGGCTATCATGGTCATTTCGCCGATCCCGATGGCTTCCTGTGGGAGGTCGCATGGAACCCGGGATTCGATCTAGCGGCCGATGGCGGTCTAAGCCTGCCGGAATAGCGGCTCGGGTGTATCGCTGCCGATCCAGGCTCATTTCCCCAAGCCGCCCTCACGAGTGGGTACCAAGGGTCAGATTTTGTCCACTAAGTCCGCTTGAGAGCCACCGGTCGAACAGACGGAATGACCAAATCGAGTCGATAGGAGCCATCCGCCCTACATCTTTCGAAGGATCGAGGCCGTAATCATCCGGTGTTCGATCTCGCCGATATGGCCGGCGGTGCGGAGATCGGCGAGGCATTCAAGTTCGCGCACGGCAGCGGCCGGCGATAGGTTTGGCCTCACATGCCCACCCCCATCCCCGTGAGGGGCCGCCACGAGGGCGACCTGCCGCGTGTCGTTGACGAACAGGTTTAGCCCCGACTCTCCTCCCTGCGAGGCGCCGGGCGTATCCCACCGGTGCGCGGCGTGAAGCGCCTGTACCAGTGCCACGACCCAGCCGACGAGCGTCCCGCCGAACAGCCCATTGATCGCCAGGATGACCCAGAAGTTCGGGTGACGGCGGAGGAAGGCGATGAACGAAGGCAGGCCGTAGATCGCGATGCAAACGGTGACGACGACGAGGATCGAGGCAGTGTCGTCGTTCACACGCAACGCCGTTCGGGCGGGTGGGCCGGCTCGGCATCCGGCAGGCAGGGCTATCGATGTCGGAGGCTCAGTATTCCTGGGCCAGCATGATGGTGAGGATGCGCACCGTCACCGCTGGGTCGGCCGGGTCAGGCGAATGCCCGACCATGGCGCGGTCGTAGGTGTCGATCTTCCAAAAGCACCGCTGCCCGGCGAGATCGAAGGCGCCGAAATCGTGCTCACCATACGGGTCGTTGGCGATGCTGAAGGCCTCGAACGATTGCACCGCTGCCTCTGCTTCGCGCCGGCGCTCCTCGGGCAGAGTAGCGATCCCGCGCGACAGCATCACACGGCCGCCGGCAAAGCTCCGGCGGAAGGCATCGTTCAGGGCACGCACCCGGTCGGTGCGAGTGGTCGAGGCGGGATCCGCCTCGACGCTGTTAGGGGCAAGCTGCCTCATGCCCCTTGCTTCGCGCCCTGAACCGCGCCGGGCGGGAGCAAGCCAAGCTCGCTGCGGTGTCGGGTGATCAGCGGATCGTCGGGCCAGTCGCGCCATTGAAGCTCGAACGCGTCGTCGGCCTTGGTGTACATGATGATCGCCTCGAACCAGCCCTCCTGCGGACCGGCACAGGCGAGTACAAGGCAGCCGCGTTCGATCTCGGGCCAATCGGTCGGCGCCTTAAAGCGGCCGCCAGGGCCTCCGGCGCCCGCAGCGCCACTTGCCCCGCCCCCTGATGCCGGAGGGGCGCTGGCGCCCTTGCCCGACGCGCTGATGGGTACGGTGATGTCGGGCAGGCCCGCCGCCGCGACGAGGCGGTCGAACACCTCGGCTTTGACGAACGGCACGAAGGCTTTGCCGCTCTCGAATAGGCGTCCGTGCGGTAGGCCGGCGGCAAGGCTGTGATGGGTGTCGTTGCTGATCTCGAGCACATGCATACCCATCAGGCCAGCGGCGCGCTCGGCCTCGGCCTTGTCTCCGGCGGCAAAGCGCGAGGCATGGGGGCGGTGCCGTTCGTCGCGGCCGAACAGGATCAGGCCGGGCGGCACGGCAGTTGGTGTGCTCGTTGTGATGTTCAGGGTCATCAAAGGGCTCCAGAAACGACGAAGGCGGCCCGGAGGCCGCCTTTCGATGGGTATGAGGGGGAGGATGCACCCGCCCGCTGCAGCAGGGTTTCGGGTGGCGGTAAGGGTCGCGGCGGCAGGGTCATCGGGGGGCATCCGGTTAGCTGCGAAACAGCCCGCAGCGAACCTCACATTATAAGATTATCATCCTAATGTCAAGCTTAGGTTGATTTTAAGCTGAAGCATCTGCCTATGAGTTGTGCGGCCATGTCTTTTTGATAGTAGCTGAGCAGTGGCCGCGGCGAGCAAATCCTCGTCGTTCTGCTTCTGGGTCATGACTTGTCGGGTAATCCACTCGGTCGGATGAGGCCCGCAGCAATTGCCAGCCAAACGAGATGCGCGTCGTTGCGGGCACCCAGCTTCGCCTTGATGCCGTAATGGTAGTTCTGAATGGTTTTGGGGCTTAGGTTAAGCGCCTTGGCGATGGCCTCCGTGGCCATGCCGGACGCCACGAGTTGGAGCACCTCGACTTCACGGGGGCCGAGCTCGTCGAGCGGGGAGCGCTTGCCGCTTAGACGTTCCGCGGCAAGTTCCTGTGCGATGTCGGCGCTAACGGCCTGGCCGCCGCGTGCCACGATGGCAACTGATCTAACCAGTTCCTCGGGGACGCTGCTCTTGGTGACGTAACCCGAGGCTCCCGCTTCAAAGGCTTTCAAGGCGTAGGCCGCACCCTGATGCATGGTGAACACTAGGATGCGCGCGCGTTGGTCCCATTGCCTGATGTGACGTACCCCCTCGAGGCCGCTAGGCCCCGGCAGCGACAGGTCCATGATCACCAATGTCGGTTTCATGGCCTTATACGCCCGGTAGGCATCAGACGCCGTCTCCGCCTCTGCCACTACGCTGTATCCCGGTTGACGCTCCAGCAGACGACGATACCCTTCCCGAACGATAGGATGGTCATCGACTAGGAGGATGCCGATCTCGCTCACGCGGCAAGCCCCTCTAGCTTCATTTCGGGAGGGATCTTCCTATCGTTCGGTGGGCTAGAAGGATCGGCCTCCGACGGACATGGAATCGTCGCTTCGATCCGTACGCCGCCTTGGGCGGGGACAATGGCCAAAGTCCCGCCGAGCGCCCCGATTCGCTCACGAATGCCGAGCACGCCGTGGCCGCTGCCGGTCTCCACCAGCGCCGCGTCGCCACCGCCGTCATCCACGATGCCGAGCGTCACCATGTCCGGCGTGTGAACGAGGCTGACCTTCACCTGAGTCGGCTTTCCGTGACGAACTGCATTGGTGAGGCACTCCTGCACGATCCGGTAGATGCTGAGCGCAACCGGTGCGGTCAATGTCGAGAAGTCACCGGCGAAGCTCAGGCTGAAAGCGGCGGGCTTTGCGCTTCGTCCCTCCCATGTCGAGACGAGGCGGCGGAGGCTATGTTCCAAGCCGAACTCTTCGAGGTCGGGGGGCCGCAGGCGTGCCAGCGCCCCTTTCAGCGTACCCATCATATGACGGGTGATCCGGCTGATCGAGCGGGCGTCGTCACGCAGCTCCGAACGTTCGCCGGCCTCGGCTTCGATTGCGCTCGCCAGGGCTCCCGTGGCGGTCAGACATTGTCCGAACTCGTCGTGGAGCTCACGTGCGAGTGCACGGCGCTCTTCTTCCTGAACGGTAAAGAGGCGCCGGGTCAGCGCCGCCCGCTCGGCCGTAGTGTGCTGGAGACGCTCGCTCAGGGCGTTCACGGCACGCGCGATGCGGTCGAACTCTCCGGCTCGGAACGGGGGTAGGCGGGTGGAATGATCGCCCCTCTCCATCTTGCCGAGGCCACGGGTGATCACCCGCGCCGGCTGTAGTGCGATACCGATCACGAAGGTGGCCAGGATGGCGATACCGCCAGCCATGGCGGCGGCGGCGGCCAACAGCACCCGCACTTGTCGCCAGACCTGGCGCACGGCCGCGCCCCGGTCGGGCGTCGTGACCACGATCCCCGCTTCCTTGCGATTCAGGGTCACCGCGCGGCGGATCGGCGGAATCACTCCGAAAGCCTCGTGATACAATGTCTCGAACCAAGCCGGAGCGGGCCTACCCGCGGTCTCCAGGCCACTGCATTGCTGAAGCGTGGCCTCGCCCTCCCATGTCAGAGCGACGCAGTTCCCGGGACTGATGAATCGCAGGGTGTGCGAGCTGCGCCAATCCGGGAAGGCATATTTGGCGGAGCGACCAGCGCTGCCGCGCCAGGTCAGTTCCCGCCAGGCGAGTTCCTGCGCTTCCCGGACCACCCGGTCGGCCGAGGCCGTGGTCTCCTCACGGATGCCTTGGTGCACCTCGGCGACGACCCAGGCTGTGGCACAGGCCAGGCAAAGCAGCACTACGCCCAGGACGCGCAGGATCAATCCGATGAGCAGACCCATGCCGTCGTGTTCCCCGCATCCAGCGAGGGAGAGGGACGCAACTGCCGGATGCTGGCAAGTGGTCGAGGCTACGATCAGGCAAAATGCCCGACTGCCGACGGGGATCCTGCCCTACCAGGGGACCGGGCGGGCCAATAGCGTTTCCGTCGTCGGGCTGCTCCGCGAGATAGTCGAAGAAGGCAGCCGGCGACGGGAGGAATTCCATGAAACATGCTTGCCTTCTCGGCTTGGGCCTCGCGGTTGCGGGTGCCACCGCCGGGCTCGCCAATGACGACGTGCTCAAGCGCAGCCAAGACCCCAACCAGCAGGTGCTGCAGACGCTCGACTACGCCAACACCCGTTACTCGAAGCTCGACCAGATCAACGCCGGGAACGTGAAGAACCTGCAGGTCGCATGGAATTTCTCCACCGGCGTTCTGCGTGGCCACGAGGGTTCACCGCTCGTCATCGGTGACATGATGTTCGTCCACACTCCCTTCCCCAATATCGTCTATGCCCTCGACCTCAACAACGAGGGCAAGATCCTCTGGAAGTACGAGCCGAGGCAGGATTCGTCCGTGATCCCGGTCATGTGCTGCGACACGGTCTATCGCGGCCTGGCCTATGCGGATGGCGCCATCATCCTGCATCAGGCCGACACTACCCTGGTCTCGTTGGACGCCAAGTCCGGCAAGGTGAACTGGTCGGTCAAGAACGGGGATTCGAAGATCGGCGAGACCAACACCGCCACGGTGCTGCCGGTGAAGGACAAGATCATTGTCGGTATCTCCGGGGCCGAGTACGGCATTCGCGGCCACATCACTGCCTACGACGCCAAGACCGGCAACCGCGTCTGGCGCGGCTACAGCGTCGGATCAGATGACGACATGATCGTCGATCCGGCGAAGACGACCTCACTCGGTAAGCCGATTGGTAAGGACTCCTCCCTGAAGTCCTGGGAAGGCGATCAGTGGAAGACCGGCGGTGGTGCGACCTGGGGCTGGTATTCCTACGATCCGAAGCTCGACCTCGTCTACTACGGAACCGCCAACCCCTCGACTTGGAACCCGAAGCAGCGCCCGGGCGACAACAAATGGACCATGGCGATCTTCGCTCGCAATCCCGATACTGGCATGACCAAGTGGGTCTACCAAATGACCCCGCACGACGAATGGGACTACGACGGCATCAACGAGATGATCCTCACGGATCAGAAGATCGACGGCAAGGAGCGCCCTCTCCTGACCCACTTCGACCGCAATGGCTTCGCTTACACCTTGGACCGCGCCACGGGTGAGGTATTGGTGGCCGAGAAGTTCGATCCGGTGGTGAACTGGGCCTCGAAGATCGACCTGGACAAGGCGTCGCCTACCTATGGCCGCCCCCTCGTCCAGGCCAAGTTCTCCACCGACCAGAACGGTGAGGACACCAATACGAAGGGCGTTTGCCCAGCCGCCCTCGGCACCAAGGATCAGCAGCCTGCTGCATTCTCGCCGAAGACCCAGCTGTTTTACGTGCCTACCAACCATGTCTGCATGGACTATGAGCCGTTCCGCGTGAGCTACACGCCGGGTCAGCCCTATGTCGGTGCAACCGTTTCGATGTACCCGGCTCCCAACAGCCACGGCGGCATGGGCAACTTCATTGCCTGGGACAACCTGAAGGGCCAGATCAAGTGGTCAAACCAGGAGCAGTTCTCGGTATGGTCGGGTGCACTCGCCACCGCCGGTGACGTGGTGTTCTATGGGACCCTCGAAGGCTACCTGAAGGCCGTAGATGCGAAAACCGGCAAGGAACTCTACAAGTTCAAGACGGCCTCCGGCATCATCGGCAACGTGATGACCTACACCCACAAAGGCAAGCAGCACCTCGCCATCCTGTCGGGTGTCGGTGGCTGGGCCGGCATCGGCCTCGCGGCCGGTCTGACGGACCCGAATGCCGGGCTCGGCGCGGTGGGTGGCTACGCTGCCCTGTCGAGCTACACCAACCTCGGCGGTCAGCTGACGGTCTTCACGCTGCCGAACTGAGCGACCTCGACTCGATGCATCCGCTCTGTTGGGGCGGATGCAGGCACTGTTCTCCCGCGCACTGACCACTGTCGGGAGGAATGGCGTGTCGCCCTCACGCCAACGACGAAGAGGGCTATTTGCGACAGTAACTGATCCGAACCTCCGTGGGGCGTATGTCCTCCACTATGTTGTCTTACGGAAATGGATCGGCGGGCTTTCGGGCCCGCCATTTTTTTTGGCTGAAGCTAGACGCCCATACGCGAAACAGCTCGCTAACGTAGGCGCCGACAGCCTCACAGCGGGTACTATCCGACGGTCTCGACAGCGAGCGAAGCGAGGCGCTGATGGACGCTCTCAACTCCTGCAGCTTTCGCTGGAGGCGAGGGGGCAGTTCCTGGCACGGCAGGTATCGAAGCACAGCGAAATTAGTCTACGCGATTCGACATGCGGTCTCCGCGCTACACAACCAGGATTGCCGACGTCCTGGTCGTGGGGGCGGTATTTGCGCCGGTCTATTCGAACTGAAGTGCAGCAAGCGCAGTCGCAGAAACGATGTGGAATAAGCAGAATCCTACCGGTGAGTACATATTGAGAAGACTGGCACGGTACCTTAAGAAACCGGGGCAGAGAGCTCCCGATGGCGCCCCCTTCAACGCACGGAGCCACCACTTACTCCACCGACTTTTTTGCTCCTTGAGTCTGTGCGGCACCGTACGAACGGGTCGGCTCGGGAAATCCGCAGGGCGTGCCATCTACGACCTTCACATCGTCTTCCCACGGCAGGCGGTAACGACCGGCGGCGAGATCGTGCATGTAAGTGTAGGGGCAGTCTTGCGCGCCACCCTTCACCGCCGTGTATCCACGGTGGCCGAACTGATAGATGTTGTTTTCGACGCCCCAATGAAGGCGCGCCTCCCGCACCAGATCGGGCCGAACCTCCGCCGTGATGATTTCGTTGGCGCGCCCCGTGGTGCCGTGGGCGATGACCGCCCCGTCGAAATTGACGATCATGCCCTCGCCCATGGAATCGAACGAGCCGTCCGTTCCACACATGCAGACATTGGCCGTGACCATCAGATTGCAGAACGCGTTCGACTGATTGGTGAAGCGCCACGACTCGCGGATCGGCGCGGTATAGCCCGCCGTGCGAATCATGATCTCGGCGCCTTTGTAAGCGCATTCACGCGCCATCTCTGGAAACATGCCGTCATGGCAGATGATGAGCGCAATCTTCGCGCCGCGCGGTCCCTCGATCACCGGGATGCCGACGTCGCCGGGCTCCCAGGGCTCCACCGGCACCCACGGGTGCATCTTGCGATAGTAGAGCGCCACGACACCCTGATCGTCGATGATGAGGCCGGTGTTCCAGGGGTTTCCGCCCGGGTTCAGCTCCATGATCGAGAAGCAGCCCCAGATTTGGTTGTCGATGCAGGCCTGCTGGAAGGCTGCGACCTCCGGCCCATCCATCCGGCACAGGATGTCAGGGTTGGTGTCCATCGACAGCCCGTGCAGCGCGTATTCGGGAAAGACCACAAGGTCCATGGTCGCGAGGTTGCGCCGAGCCTTGGCGACCATGGCGACGATGCGCTCGGTTTGGGCCGTGAGGTCGGCTTTGGTGACGACAGTTGGTAATTGGAGTTGGACGAGGCCCAGCACCACGCCGTTGGGGGATTTGTTGAGTCCGCCGAGTCCATTCATGGGCGTTTCCCGTTATCTCGTTATCGGCACCGAGCCACCGCAACCGAGGGTTGATTTGTCAAGCCAGGTGTCCGGCCGATGCGAGCAAGGAGAATGCCGCTTGGGAACGTCGGTTGCTTCGCGTCGGCTTCCCAAAGCCCGGCCGACGATCTCACCCATATCGCCGCCATGCCCCTGAGAGCGTTACAGGCGGCCCAGGTCGGCCATCTCAGCCAAGGCGGGGCTACCTGCCGATGGGGGCTATAGAAGTATGTAGTCATGGTAAGTCGCTTGGCGTGGCGAAAGCCCTGACACACCAAAAACCCCGGGCGTGGCTATTAACGCCCGGGGTCCGTAGTGATTCTTAGAACGCCCGCTCCAAATCAGCAAAGCCGCCGGGCAGGTAGACGCTGATCGACCGCTTGCGGGAAGTATCAGGCCAAGTCACCTGACGCTGGGCCCACTGGATCGAGCGCCCAGTGGTCCGGTCCCGGCCGTGGTCCAAGAACCCCTCAGCGTCGAGCCATTCGAGAACCCGTTGCCTCCGCAATTCCGAGCGGAACCATTTGGTGAAAACCTCGGATCGAACGACGAACTCGAGCCCTTCATTCTTGATCTGACGAAAGCCATCCGCGTTGTGCATGAGTCGCAACTGCTTGCGAGTGCACGTCTCGGTATCCAAAACGCTGGCGCCGCTAAGCTTGGCCTTCAAGGCCTTCAGGTCGGCAATAAGCTCGGCTTGCGGATTGGGGATTTCCGCAAGCGCCGCCAAACATGCCCGCTTCAAAGCCGCACCGAGTCGTTTCATGTCCAGCGGAAGAACACCGGCAGCGATTGCTAAAAGGCCGCCCGCATAAAGTACACCAAACTTAGCCACAATATCACGCGCAACCGGCGACATCGCTGGTACCGCGACGGCAGACTCGAAGATCGGCACCGCGAAACGAACCATGTTCTTGACGAGTTCTGGGCGCCTGGCGAGCCATTCGGTATAGGTGCTGAAGGCACGACCGCGAAAGTTTGGCAGCCCTTCCCGCAAAAGCTGAAACTGCTTCTTCTCCCACGCAGCGAGATCAACCCCGGAAAGGGCCTTCGGTGCCAGATCGAAGATGGTGCGGGACCCGTTAAAGAGCACCGGCACGCCAATCAAGCGTGCCGTTTCTCCCTCATCCCGGGCTTCACCCTTGCGTGCTGCCCAGGCATCGGGCGAGAGCTCGGACGACATCAGAACCAGCACTTGAAACGTTGCCGCCGCCCCACCGTCACTGCCAGGCCAGCTAGGGTGGCGAATGATGTCCTGCCCGTTCATCAATCCATACGTCGTTTCACGAACTACCTCATAGACATCGCGCTTCGCGCCGCGAGCCGTCCCCACTTCGTTGATTGCGAGCGCGTGGTCGTTGAACGCAACGGCAACCGCGATGAGACCGGGGCCCGTGGCATTCAAACTGGGCAAATCCTCTTCCTGGCCATAGCCTAGGGCCGAAGCACCGGCGAGCTGCGCCGTGGACTTGCCCGACCGACTAGGGCCGTGGAGCACCAAGCCAAAGTTCGGGCGGTGCGCGATCTTCAGAAGCGGGGCTGCGAAGGCGGCGGCCAGAGCAACCATCATTGCCGTCGAGAAACGCGAGATCAGCATCAGCGAACGCCAGCCGTCGAGATCACCGCAATCCTGCATGTGTCCAGCGCTTCCAGCAAAAGCCCCGTTCGGCGGCACAATCGCCTCGGCATTGTCCCGCCCAGATACGACGGTACGGTGCGTCACGAACGTGGTGGCGTCCCGCCAGCCATTGCGAGCGGCTCGACGAACAATCGGGGCATCAGCCACGATGGCGGCGGCGATGATACCGTGACGCTCGCTGGTGGAAGGGAGTTGCGTGCCCTTGCCAAGCAAGTAGCGCGCGACCGCTGCAACACTTTGATCCTGACGAGGAACCGTTGCGTGGATGATAGCGCCCTCGATACCGGGGGCCTCATAGATATCGTACCAGACCTGTTCGCCCTCATCGAAGAGCTGCTTGATCTTGCGAATACCCGCGTTGGGCGTGGTGCTATCGGTAAACATGATAGATCCTCTTTCTCTGTTCTCAGACTGGTTCTCGATGGTGGTGGGTCAGCTCACGCACGGGGTGCACAGGCTGCACGGGCTTTTCGCTGACAGGGTGGGGTATGTGCCGGGCACGTCGTGGAAGTCGGCGCCTTGGCCAGGGCGGACGGGGGCTGCAGTTCCCCCTCCTGCCTAGTCGCCCCTAGGGCCCGTCTCTCGGCCAGTTGAAGCCACCCAGAGCCCGCTCGACGGCATCGTCATCGATTCCGCACCCGATGACCCGGCCAGCCAAGCCGAGCTGGTGCTCAACCATGGCCAGCTCATCGGCCTGAATCGCCCGCAATCCGCGACGCTTGGTGTTGGTGCTGGGACCGCCGCCGGCCTTCAGCCGGGACTGACTCAGTTCGGTCACCCGCCGGATGCGGTCGGGCTTGAGCGCGTAGCGCACGGCCTCACTACGGGCATCGATGGGATCGAACTTGACCGGTCGCTTCACCCAATCGGAGGGCGGGAAGGCAGCGCGAAAGGGGGCCTGCTGAGCCGGGGAGAACCAATCGGTCGCGACACCGTGCGGGTGCACGCACCAGTGAGGCGGGGGACCCTTGCCGGTCACATCCTCATTGAAAGAGATGTCGAGGCTGAAGATGCTGGGGGTGATGCCGCTGGCCACAGCGGCAGCCCCCACCGCAGCGAGGGCCGCCGGCAAACGGCCGCATCGAGCTCACTCGGCAAGACGCAGCCGAAACTGGGCACCACCGTGATCATGGTCATCCGGCCGCGCAGTGCGCGTGCGGGCTCGCGAACGAATCGGTCAGCTAGGTCCAGGGCAGCGAGCTGGAGCCGGCCGCCGCACTCGGTGCAGGCGCCACTCAGGCAGGGATCTGCTTCGGTGCAGGCAACGAGGGTAGCGGCCAGCCGGCGCTCAGCGCCGCTGCCGTGCTCCAGCCGCCCGATCAGGCGCCGCCGGTTCTGGCGCCGAGCCGTAAGGTAGTAGGGTTCAGGCATGCGGGATCCTTGGCAAAAGCTGCCCTGCCGGCCGGGAGGCCGGTTGCTTTGGTGGCGGGTGGTTTCGGGGTGGTGAGGTAGAGCTGCTGGCAGTTTCGTAACGCCAGCGTGCTCGTTGTTGCCTGTGCGGTGCAGCTTTACGCGGTGGTGGGGCGGACTACTCCGCCGCCACCTTGGTGGCCTCACCTACGAACAACCCGCCGGGCACGGAGCCGGCCGGGCCTGTCGTCGTGCGTCCGGGGACGGCTAAGCATGCGCGTCGCGACCGTGCGTCCGGTTCTTGATGCCCGTCTTGCTCGATCCCTGGGAGTAGATGGCGGCCTTTGCTCAAGCCGGAATCCCGCTGTCTCGTCCTGGCGTCCTCCAGTGAGTATGCGGACATAAAGCCCATGAAGACGCCGACGTGGTTCGCCCGCGATGACGACCGTCCGCCGCTCGCCTTCGCCGGCATCTGGCGCCCCTGGACGGACGTGCGCGGCATCAAGGCCGAGAACCCCAACCGCCACGAGGCCGAGCACCGGCTGTTCTCGTTCCTTATATGCGATGCGAATGGCATCGTTGGCCCAGGCCACCCGAAGGAGATGCCGGTTCTGCTAACGACGCCAGAGGAGCTGCGGACGTGGCCTGAGGCGCCAACCGAGATCGCCCTCGAGCTACAGCGCCCACCCCCGGGACGCCAAGATGAGGATAGTCGCGACCGGGGCGCGGAAGGACCCTGCAGAATCAGGATCGCATCGCGGCCGGCCTGGTGCTGGGACAGGCCGCCCGGGAAGCCGTCCTAACGGGCCGTGGCTTCAGCGTCGGCAACGAGGCGCCGGGTCGTGGGGGCACGCGGGGTCAGGGACGGCGTGGTCGTCAGCTCGGAAGCCGGACGAACCGATGCTGTGACGCGAGCCTGTTCACGGTAGAGGGTCGGCGTAAGGTTAACGCGATCCTCAGCCATTGCCGTACCGGTCAGGGTGATGGCGGCGAAAGCGGCAAGAACGATTTTATGGACGGTCATGGTACTAATCCCTCTGGTGTTTCGGGGCCTGCGCCCCGTCTGATGAGAGGGATATGCGCTGCAGTGCACCATCATTCAAACAGATTGGATCGATAGTCGATATTGATGAAATCGATGTACCTTCATGCCCTCTTCCTTGCCTTGTCACTGGCTCCCGCATTCGCAGCCGAGCCCATCACCGGCCGGGCCTCGGTGATCGACGGCGACACCCTCGATATCGGCAGTACCCGCATCGGCCTTCACGCCATCGACGCGACCGAAAGCGCCCAGCTCTGCGAAGATAAGGTGGGGAAGGCTTCCGATGCGGGCAGGCCGCTGCCCTCGCGCTGGCCAACCGGATCAACTCTGAACCTGTCTCCTGCGATCCTAGGGATACCGATAAGTGCGGACGCACCGCCGCGGTCTTCCGAAAGGGGGCCGAGGATCTGAACCGCTGGCTGGTCGCGAAGGGCCATGCAATGGCCTATCGCCGGTACTCGGAGGACTACGTTGGATCTGAGGACACCGCGAAGGCGGGAAAGCTCGGGACATGGGGAGGAGCCTTCACGGCACCAGGAGATTGGCGCAAGGGCAAGCGGGCCATGACAATGGGGTTCGCGGCAGCGGGCGGTCCAGTTTGTCCGATACCCTCGCCGATGCCTCCGCAAGCGGCCCCCAAGGCCGGCGGCTGCGCGATCAAGGGGAACATTAGCCGAAAGGGCGAGAAGGTCTTCCACGTTCCCGGATCGCGCGACTATGACCGGACCCGGATCAGCGAGAAGGACGGCGAGCGCATGTTCTGCTCTGAAGACGAAGCGAAAGCGGCTGGGTGGCGGGAGCCGCGGTAATACCAAAAGCACTGATTGAGGCCGGCATAGATCCGGAGAAGATTTCAGCCATAATGGATGAGATACGCCAGAAAATGTTTGCGGCGACTAATCGCCGTTTCTGAGAAGTTTTATGACTGAGTAGGTTACCGCCTCCCTTGGCCTCATCTCCGAAGGCCCGCTGTTTCCGATCCCCTGCTCCTGCTCGTCCTGGCGTCCGAGAGCGCCGAGGTCGTGCTGGGTATTCGTGTGCGCCTCCTGCAAAATACCTTCGCCCTACGAAGTTACGGGGAACGGTTTTACGGTCTCCACCGTACCTAGGCGGCTGAAGGTCAGGCCCAGACAACGAGACCTTCGCGTACTTCGAATGCCCCCGCACTGAGGTGTGAGTGCGTCGTGGGTAACCCATGGCCGACGCGCGAGCGGCTTCGCCGATCATACGTGGGAAAGCGGTTGCAAGGGCTCGGTGAACGGGGGGGCGTCTCACCCTCCCGCGTCACCTCCTAGGAGGCATATTTGAGAACCATAGGCGCGATCATCCTGTCCCTCACCTTGCTCCTGGCACAAGACGCCATGGCGCAAACCCTGTCGCAGGATCAGGCCGTGGAGAGTATCGATGACGTAAGGCCGGGGCCGCCTCCGCCGCTCCCGGACCTGTCGGATCCGAACTCTCGCACCGGAGAGGCACTCGCCGAGCCAGATGCGCGCTCCGGCATCCCGAAGGTCCTGCGAGGATCGGCCAGCAAAGCCGGTGGACCCGCCAACGAACTCAACCCGAGCGGGACTCGCGAGGATGAGACTCCCGCGAAGGGCGATCTTGCTAACGTCATCGCGGGTAAGGATCTGTTCCATGGCAATTATTGCGGCTCGGGCCAGCGTGGCGCGGATCTTCCGCCGACTGACGCCCTAGATGCCGCCTGTCAGCGCCATGACGCATGCTACGATATGGCCGGACATCGCTCGTGCGCTTGTGACAAGAAGCTGAGGCGCGAGGCGACTGCGGTTTCGGAAAGACCAGACGTCACGCTAGAAATACGTCGCCGAGCCTTGAGCGTTGTCGGGGCTGCGGATGCCATGAGCTGCCAGGCTCCCTGAGGGTAAGCTCCATTAGGGGAGGTCCAGCTGTCACATCCTGGTCTGGCATATCGACGTGATCGTCTGTTGCCGGAACACGGCACCCTGCATCACCAAGCTGAGGGTCGTGCGGAAGGCCTCGATCATCCCGCCGGTACGGGCGACCAGGTTAAGCCGGTTCGGCTGGGCTGCGCATCAGACCCCGGAGGGCTCTGAACGGAAGCATCAACATCGTCACACAGGCGCCCAGCGCCAGCACAACGAAGACCGACAGGATTGCCGTCAGGATTTTGATCATAGGCGTGCTCACTCCGGCGTACAGCGGCATAGGCTCCGCAGTGCGTTGTAGATACGATCGACCCAAAGGTCGGCGAGAGTGTGTGCAGTTCTACGTTCCCGTTAGGATTGATCGCTGCTCGCCATACCGTTTTCTCGGATGTCGCTACTAAATGACTTCAGCCGCCTCTACGGTCCGCTCTGCATCTCAAAACCTGACATCACAGGGCACACAGGCCATATGTTCGAGATGGTTAATTCAACGCTAACCCGCGTCGGCGACGCCCACGGCCTGCTCAATCCCTGGGAGGCCCGCCATTTCCGACGCTCTTCTTTTGCTCACCCTAGCGACCGAGAACGCCGAGCTACGCGCCCAGCTCGCGGAGGTTCAGGAGCAGTGCGTCGAGCTGGCAGTGGATGCGGGCGAGCTTCACGCCGAGGTGGAACGGCTACAGTGGCGGCTTGCCGTAGCCGAGCGCGACCGCGACAGGTGGCAGGCGCGGGCCGCGCCCTGCTGAGCCGTTTGGGAAAGGCCGGCTGTCCGACCTACGCTACTTGGGTTGAGCGGCACACGTGATCTGCGCAAGCAGCAGGATGGGGAAGTCGCGCATCTGATGCTGAGAGATATATGAGCAACACCGAGCAGTTGGTTCTTCCAAAGTATAATTAGACAATTTTATCGCGCTTGACGGTTATAAAAAATTAGGGAGTGCTCCCGGCTCGGCATGCGAGAGGCCGAAACGATGTGCTTAGGTTGATTGTAAGGAATCATACGGTGGATCAGATCGAAAAGATCATGCGTGATCTCACCAGGGATTTCGAAGTCGAGCGGCAGGCATCCGATACGAAGCAGATTTCTGCGCCTTCACTGGCCGGCATTCTGCGGGTCATTGGCTCGACGGACAGGCAAACCACTGACTCCCCCCCTAATCATCACGCCACCCCACAGGATTGGTCGGACCTGATTGATAGGGTCAGGGACGCTGCGCATCGGGTAAGGGAGGCTGAAGCCGAAACTCAGGAGCAGGAGATCCGCGTTCGTGAGCTTCTAGACCGGGTTCGTGAGGATATGACGGCCGCGCATGAGCGCATCAGAGCAGCCGAGAGCCATGCCAAGGATATTCAAACCCGGTCCGATGCGTTGCTGAAAGCCGCCGATGCGCGCGTTAGAGAAGCGGAAGAGCGGGCTCGCACAGCAGAAGCGTGGCTGTCGAAGATCTCAATGACGATCGCCGAGGAATTCTCTTCCAAAGACGAAAAGCGCCTCACGGCCTAAATTTTATTCGCGTGAGGAACGGATGGCTTTCCTCAGAAGCTGCCAATTAGCATATCCGGTGCATCGGTTCCAGCTTCAGGAACTGTCCGATTGGGACGCAGTAAGTCGGTGACCATGATCCGGAGGTTCGAAAGTTCGAGCCTCCCATGCTCATTGTCGCGGGTTCGTTCGTTGGTATCGGGACCTAGTTCCCATCTTCCTCCGCCATCACTGCCTCGACGGCAGCAATCGCATTCTCCAACTCGGCGACGCGCTTCAGCACACTATCGGCTGGCATAGTGTCGTGATCCGCTGCGGCGACGATCAGAACGTGCTGATGGGCCTTCAGACGGTCAAGGAGAGCGACAAGCTTGGACATGACGCTGGCCGTATCCTGCCCCGGCAATCACGGCAACAATTTCCACCAGATCGTTGAATTATTGCTCCTCCTCAAGGGTGCGGTCGCGTCTCCGTCTGATTCACACGCTCGCGTCGGCCATCGGCCCGCTTGATCCAAACCTCAGTAGCGTCGAGGGCGAGCTCTGGCGCATGGGCGTAATCCCACCTCCAGCTCGGGTCTGCGGTTGGCCCCATCTCAGATCGACACCCTCTCGAAGGACCAGGCGCAGGCGGAATTCCCCCTCATGCTTGCGAACCAATAGGACCCTGAGGGTTTCCGAAGAAGCGATCCAAGCTTCCGAAGCCCCCAGATCCGTGAAAAGGCAGGGTGCATAGTCATCCGTCATGATCTCGCGCCAGGGCGGGAGTTCGTGCGTCATCGATGGCCTATTGCTTCTCATTCCAGGTCGGCACGGCTGGCTTCGAAGAGCGTTTATATCACCTATCTATTTCTCTATCCGATAATAATGCTATTGAGAACGCCTCGAAACATTGCTCTATGGGGGTTCCACGGCTCCTCTTGAGAACAACGATATGACAGATCAGACTCCCGAACTGCCGACCAGCCATATCGAGCTTACGGCTGACATCGTCGCCGCCTACGTCTCCAACAACTCGGTTCCGGTAGGATCATTGGCCGACTTGCTGAGCAGCGTGCACGCCGCCATCAGCGGCCTTACCAGCGGTGGATCTAGCGCGCCGGAGGTGGACAAGATCGAGAAGGCGACGCCGGCACAGATCAAGAAGTCGATCACGCCAGACCACCTCATCAGCTTCGAGGATGGCAAGCCCTACAAGACGCTGCGCCGGCATCTAACGCTCCGCGGGCTGAGCCCTGAGGCTTACCGTGCGAAGCATGGCCTACACGCCGACTATCCCATGACCTCCGCAAGCTATTCGGCGCAGCGCTCGGAGCTTGCTCGGTCCCTTGGCCTTGGGCAGCAGCGCAAGGGTGCAGCCAACGCGAAGATAGCCGCTCCTGAAAAGGCCGTCGTTGAAGAGGCCGCTCCGGCCCCTGAGAAGCCCAAGAAGGCCGGGCGGCCACGCAAGGCTGCTGTCGCTGCCTGACGAGCCTTGAAGGGCGCCGGGCGCATGCTAGGCCCTACCCGCGGTTGGACAGAGGAAAGCGGGAGAAGGTCGAACTGCATCGAGAATAGCAGCTACCCGAAAAGCTAACGGCCACGGACACCGAGCCAAGGTGCGCGTACATCCGGCGTCACCCTGTCCCGGCATCGTGGCCGTCTCCGATCAAGCGACGTGGGTCGCGATCGACCTAGCCCTCATGTGGGGATCATATGGTTAACGATCAATGAGCATGCCTAATCCGCTACTCCGTAGCTTCGGCCTTTGCGTCGCCCTCGGCAAGGATGCTTTGTAGATCGCCTTTGAGCGCGTCGAACTGCTCGGCGGTCGCCACGATCTTGAAGTTGGTCCCGTTCTCGGCTTCCACCGCGAGCTTGATGTGGTCGCCAACCTTCGCCGCGAAAGCGGGTTTCAGGGTGTAGCTAGTGACATTGTCATTCGCTGCCACGAGGGTCGCCTTGTTCGGCAGCAGCCAACGCCAAGAACGGCGCGAGGGGGATGCGACAGAACCTCTCGCTAGCATCCATGAGAGGGCCTGCTGTTGGTGTGCACGAGGCTACGCCCCTATTTGGGTCGCCCAGTATCCGAATTGGCTGCGGCAATGGGCCGGACAACGAATGCGATGCTCTACGTCAACGATTTGAGGGTCATCTGAACGGTCGCTGCCATGGTGCATTCGGCTCCCTCGACATCCCGCAACCCGGCCCAGACCTTCCAATCCTCCCAAGCCTCACGCATCTTGAATGCCGCTTCGTCGGCAGAGCCAGCGTTTCCGCCTCGCCGGAACGGTGCCACACCAATATCGAGGTGCATCGCCCATGCCCACTGCTGGTCCGCCACAGGTTCGGCTTGAATACAATCGATCCTTCCGACGATCAGGGCCGCGCTGGTGACAATGTATGTCTCACGCGGCTCCTCCAGCATCAAATTGAAAGCTAGCTTTGCCATGGACTGTCACTGTGCGAGAGTTCGATCTGATCCGTGAGGCAACTCGGCGGAGGCTCGCCGGGTGGTCGGGCTCGTCAATCGCCGCCTTCGCCACCCGCTTGTGCTGGATCAATACGCCGGGGCTTCACTGCCCGAGCCTTGCGTGGCTCCTTCTTCGCAGCGCGCCCAGACGGATCGAACGGCACGACGCTACCGCCGCATCCGATACAAACGGACTTCGATAGACGGTCGGTGCGGGCGTCGCGGTCCTTGTCCTTCTTTGCCTGGCTGGCCGAATTCTCCACTTGCTCTTGGTGCATGGCCTCCATCCGCTTCTCCCGATCAGCGTCTGACACGCTTGATGACGGTTGGGACGAAGCGGTGCCAGTGGGCAGCCACAAGCATCCCACGGCAAAGGCCAGGATCGCAGAGCGCTTTAGCAGGGTCGTTCCGCACGGCATGGAGTCTTCCTTCCTCGCCTACCCCTACACCTCAATTAGAAATGCACCGAATGATGCGTTGGCAGCGAGCCGCCTTTCCCCAGGTCGGCCAAGATTGCTGAGGAAAAGGCATGTGACAACGTGTCGACCGGAATTTCAAGCTTCGAAAATTTGTCATTTGATTAGTTTTTTTGATCGGTGGTTCGTACGTCCTGTTGTAAAATCAGTCTTATAGAGCAAATGCACCAAGGGGAGCGTGCTACCTCAGCAGCGAAAGCCCCGAATAGCTTAACGTAGCGGAGTAGACAGGACGACTATCCATATCTGTCACAAAGACGACAATCGACATGCGATCTCCATCTGCGGGGATTTCCTCGTATCCGATCGCGGGCAGGAGCTTCTGTGCTGCCCTACGCACCTCCGCCATCGTCTCCAAAATCACCCCCGTATCATCACGCTGGGCTTTGCCGTCGATGTGGAGATCAAAGAAGTAGCGGGGCATAGGCTCTCCCTGTTCGGTTTGCTAGGCCAACCGCGCATCTCCAGCTAGGGTTTCTGTCTGGGTTCATACAGAACTGCTTAGACCAGAAAGGGCCAAATTATGAGAAGTTCCTAATCTTGCCACAATTTGACATATGTGGCTGCGACCGTATTGGGTCGTTGATATCGTTTCTAATCAGCTAGCGAATCAGGCGGCGACTGCTGAGATTAGAATGCTCCCGCCATAGAAGGAGCAAAGCCGTGTCGGGCTCAGCTCAACTCCATCTTAGCGGTTTAGGTGATCGGCAATCGGCGGTTTACCGTGCCATCGTGGTAGCCAAGAGCGGGACGGTCGTGAACGCGATGCGGCTCGCAGCCGACAATGAGGAGCGCGCCGTTCAGCAAGCTAAAGCGATGGTGGGCGATGAGACCGTCGAGCTTTGGGACGGCTTGCGCTTTATCGAGAGATTTTCGCCGGTTGATTGAGGCTGGCGCTAGTCGAAGTTCGGCCTTAGATCCGGCATTTTGCGGAGGATTTCCTTCGTTTCGCTCAGAAGGGCACGGCTTCGGGCGATCTCGGCTTTCATCTCCTGCACCAGTCGAACCGAATGGCGGACGCGCTCGGGATCTGACAGAGGGATATACCTACTGCTCAGGTTAATAATTTGCGCCATTAACTTCCCATAGCAGATTAAGAGCGAGGGCATATCGTGCCGATCGCTGGATTGCTGGGGGAAAAGCTCAAGGCTGAATTGCTGCATTGGCCTTTGATGCCCTGCATTTACTTGTGTTGGGTCTGCAAAGATTATCCGTGGCCCAAACAGAAACAGCAGCACCTGAGATGCCGGCGAGCCTTCAGTTTTTAAACTGACCCACTACCCCATCTCGCCTATTCTCACGCCGCCATCGGGACGTTGAGCACGTCCATAAATCCAAGGGTCATCACGTGCCGGCCGGCGCCATCGTGAACGTCGACGACCCAATCCGACCAGTCGAGATTGCGCCCGGTCAGCTCCATCACCCGCCAAGCCGCGCGCTCCGCGTGGTGCCAGAGCAGGCCGGTGTTCGGCAGCTTCACACCCGTCTCGTCGATGATCGCGGTGTGTCCGTCGGTGCAGTGAAATCGATATGTCTGGCGCGCCATCCACAGCTCTCCACAGGCTCGAATAGGCCGCATACGGCTAAGATTGACCTGGAACCGCCAGCCTGTTTGTTCTCTTTTTGTTCTAACGGAGAGGGCCATGGGCGTCTATCGAATCGACGAGCTGACGCCGGGCGGTACCGACGTTGTCCACATCCCCATCATGGGGCCGACACTCTGCGCTGGCTTTCCCTCGCCTGCTGACGATTTCCTCGAAGGCTCGCTCGAACTGCCGCGGTGGCTCGCACCGAACCCGCCGGCTACGTTCGCCTGGAACATCTCCGGAGATTCCATGCGCGGCGCCGGCATCTTCGACCGCGATCTTGCCGTCGTGGATCGGAGCCTCAATGCTGTGCACGATAGCGTCGTGGTCGCTGCCATCGATGGCCAGATGTCGATCAAGCGTTTCCTCGTGGACGGGAACGTGGCGCGGCTCTCGTTCGAGAACCCGGACCTGCCGGCCTTCGCGGTTGAGGAGAGCGGCGAGGCCGAGATCTGGGGCGTCGTACGGTTTTCGATTCGCTGGCACATCGCCCGGGCCGGCCTGGTTCGATGAGCCGTGCCATCGCGCTGATCGACGGCAACAGCTTCTATTGCTCCTGCGAGCGGGTGTTCGACCCGAAGCTCGCCCGCGTCCCGGTAATCGTGCTGTCCAACAACGATGGCTGCGCGGTGGCCCGCACCGCCGAGGCCAAAGCGCTCGGGATCAAGATGGGCGAGCCCTGGTTCAAGATCCGCGACCTGTGCAAGCGCGAGGGCGTGCGGGCGTTCTCGTCGAACTACACGCTCTATGGCGACATGAGCGCCAGGGCGAACGCGGTCTATCGCGACTTCGCGCCGGCTGTGGAGATCTATTCCATCGATGAGAGCTTCCTCGATCTGTCGGACGTGCGCGAGGATCGGCGCGTCGAGCTCGCGCGTGACCTGCGTGCGACGGTGCGCGCCTGGACCGGCATTCCGACATGCGTGGGGATTGGGCCAACGAAGACGCTGGCCAAGCTCGCCAACCACATCGCCAAGACGATTCCGGATCTCGGCGGGGTGTGTGACCTCTCGGACGAGGACGAGCGGGCGGCTTGGCTCTGTCGCATCCACGTCGGCGAGGTCTGGGGGATCGGCCGGGCCTCGCTGGCGAAGCTAGAAGCCATGGGCGTCGATTCCATCGCCGATCTGCGCGACCTCGACCCGCGTCCGGTCCGTAAGGCGATGACGGTGGTTGGCGAGCGCATCATCCATGAGCTGCGCGGCGTGTGCTGCCTGCCGCTCGAACTGATGCCGGCCCAACGGAAGGGGTGTGCCGTGACGCGCTCGTTCTCCAGCCGGATCGAGGACCGAGCCACGATGGAGCAGGCGGTGTCCGCTCACGCGACCCGATTGGGTGAGAAACTGCGCCGGGGTGGGCTCGGCACGAACCACGTCTCGGTTTTCTACCACACCTCCGAGCACGACCGCGGCGACCCGATGCGCTCGGTCTCGACGACTGTCACGTTACCGGAGGCGACGAACGACACATTGGCGCTGATCAAAGCGGCGCTCGAGGGTGTGACCCGCACTTGGCGCGAGGCACCAGGCGACCGGCCGTGGCGCTACAGCAAGGCTGGCGTCATCACCACCGACCTCAAGCTGTTGGAGGAATCCCAGCGCGCCCTGATCGGCCAGCTCGACCGTGAGCGCAGCGCTCCGTTGATGGCCGCGATGGACGAGTGCAATCGGCGCTTTGGGCTCGGTGCCGTCGTGCCGGCCCGGGCGGGCCTGGAAACGAAGCGGACCTGGTCGACGAAGTTCGAGATGCGGAGCCCGCGCTACACGACACAGATATCAGAGCTGCCAACGGCGCATGCGTGAGAAGAGGCGACAATACCGTTGATGCACACGGCATTTGGCCCATGCCCTTCCGCCTGCAGAGCACCAAGCGCTGTTCATCGGTACCACGTAATCTTGGAGCGGAGGCGCGCAAAACACGATCAGATTTGATCGGAAGATTTCCAATCTTCACTACCGGTCAGCGGATTGACGCCAACTGCTTTTGATGCCCGTCGTCACTTGTAAAGTTTTTAGTGGGCGCGACCACGATGCGGTTACGGCCCGCCGCCTTGGCACGATAGAGTGCCTGATCTGCTTCAATGAATAGCGCCTGAAAGGGCTGATCTGGCGTGCGGGTTGCAACACCTGCTGAGATGGTAACTGATACGACGGCCGAGCCAGCATGGACGAGTGTTCGAGCTATGGTTTCCCGAAATTCGTCAAGTCGCTGAAGCAGGCTTCGTTCGTAGCAACCGTCGGTGATCAGCGCGAACTCTTCGCCTCCAAGTCGCCCAATTCGTCCAATGGCGCCGAGCTCGCGCTGCATAATTTCGGCTACGACACGAAGAACTTGATCGCCGACCAAATGGCCGTGATTATCGTTCACTGATTTAAAATGATCTATATCGACGATCATAAGTGCCATCAGCGTCGAGCGCTCCTCAACATCTTCGAGAAGGGCCCGCCGATTTAGCAGCCCAGTTAACGGGTCAGTCTGGCTTGCCCTGAAAAGTGCTAAGTGCGCTTTGCCGATAGCTCTAGTGACGGGAGCGGCAACGACGATTACAACTACAACGGTGATGACCCAAGACCGAACTGCGGATGTCCAGCTCTGAAAAAATACAAGCTGCTGAACCACATCGAAGAGAAGCGCGACGCCAATGCAGAAGGCTGTCGTTCGGATCATATAAAATTGAAGATCACGCTTCGACGCAATGCGTAGCTTTTTAAGAGGGTTGCGGATAAGCGGCATGACATACATACACTTTGGAGCGGTACGGCGCTTACGCCTAAGGCGACAGGCTGAATCAATACCTCAGATTTAGCGTCAACGTTCAATTAATGTCCTCCCCGCTTGTCTGGTTTCTGGCGCCTCTCTAAAGGCGGTTCAGAAGCTCGATGACTGGCCTCACGTGGGATGGGGGTAGACTTACCGTGTCCTTCGTTCCGGTTTGAGAACGCAAACGAGTGGCGTGCCGCAATCCGTCCGGGCCATACTTCTTTGCTTCAACTATCAAATCTTGGACTTGTCCGCTCGCTCAGCAGCAAGCGTTTTCACCATCAGTTCCCGGATAACCTTAGACCGGCTCAGCCAGAGCGGGCAGGCCCAGCCATTCCAACGCCGCGTCGAACGATCTGAAAAGACGCTGCCGGATCGTCCCGGCGTCCTCAAGCAGCGACACCCGCCAACTCGACTTGCCTTCCTCTCGCGCCAGATTGCCGACGACCTCGCCAGCCTGGATTAGGTGATGCTCGTCAGGTCCAATGCGGTAGAGGGTCAGGGACATGGCTTCCTGACCGGCACCTCGATCGTCACCAGCTTGCCCGAGATCGGATCGAAAACGGTGAGCGTCATGGTGGCCTCCGGGCGTAGTCCGAAAGATGCCGGGGGAATGGTTAACGAGGGCTTAAGCGCGTTCCTGAACGACCGGCGGCCGGGCGTAATGCTGAGACGCTGAGATTGGGAAGTTGATTGGTAAAGGGGCGTTCGTAACGCTACCTCAGACCTCGGACGCGCTGCCAATCACTCAGGGCACGGCTTCGGGCATCGTAAAGCGCGCGAAGTCTGGTTCCCTCTTCCCCACGGCCCTCTGTTTGGGCCGAGATTGCATTGACCATCTCGTCACCAAACCGTGCCGCTAGCTCTGTTGCCCAGGCTTCGTCAGCGGCATAGAGGCGACTAGCTGTAACCGATAAGAAAGGGACGGGCCTCGGGCGTGCTTTCGCATTCATCATGCGCGCTGGTACGGCAGACGGATCATCTAGGTTTCAAAAGTGAATACAATATTTCAATCTAGTTATGGCATCGCTTGTGCGTACGCCTTCGGTGAAGGCCGCGTTCGTGGTCCCGGCGGGGTGTCAGGCGGCGATCTGCCGGCGCTGAGGCTGGGTCCAGTTCCACGGCAGCAGATCGTCGATACGCCTGGCGGGATGGTCGGGTAGCCGCGTGAGCACGTCGGCGAGCCAGGCCTGGGGGTCGATGCGATTGAGCTTGGCGGTTTCGATCAGCGTGTAGAGGGCAGCGGTACGATGACCGCCCGCATCCGATCCGGCGAAGGTCCAGTTGCGGCGGCCCACCGCGATGGGACGGATGGAGCGTTCGGCAGCATTGTTCGACAGGCAGATCCGTCCGTCGTCGAGGAACCGGGCGAAGGCGGTCCAGCGCTTGAGCAGGTAGTCGATCGCCGCTGCCGTGGGAGCCTTGGCCGAGAGCTTGGCGCGGTTCTCCCGCAGCCACGCCTCCAGGTCGGCAACGAGGGCGGCCGAGCGAATGCTTCGGTGCGCGCGGCGCTCATCGGGGGCAAGACCGTTGGCGGCGCGCTCGATGGCGAAGATCGCATCGATCCGCGTCACGGCCTCGATGGCGATCGGAGCCTTCTTTAGATCGGCCAGCTCGAAGAACTTGCGTCGGGCATGGGCCCAGCAGGCCGCCTCGCGGATCGGACCCGGCTTGCGGCCTGGGTCGTACAGCCGGCCGAACCCCGAGAAGGCGTCCGCCTGCACGATGCCGTGGAAGTCGCCGAGCCAAGTCTCGGCATGCGCGCCGGAGCGGTCGGGGGAGTAGAAGTAGGCCGCGGCCGGCGGCTCGGGTCCACCGAAGGGGCGGTCGTCGCGCACCACCGTCCAGAGCCGGCCGGTGCGGGTCTTCCCCTTGGCCAGGACCGGCACCGGCGTATCGTCGAGATGGAGGCGGTCGGCTCCCCGGACATGGGCCTCGATCCGAGAGACTAGGGGCGACAGGGCGGTGGTGACGGCTCCGACCCAGCCAGCCAACGTCGAGACGTCGACCGGCACGCCTTCATGGGCGAAGCGCTGGCTCTGGCGATGCAGCGGCAGATGCAGGCCGAACTTGGCCATCATCACCTCGGCCAGGAGGTTCGGCCCGGCCCGCCCCCGCGGGATCGGATGGAAGGGGGCCGGGTTCTGCGCGATGGTCTCGCAGTCGCGGCAGGAGAAGCGCTCGCGCACGTGCTGGATCACGACCCAGCGCGCCGGGATCCGCTCCAGAGTCTCGGTGACGTCTTCGCCGAGAGGGCGCAGGCGTGCCCCGCCACAGCAGGCGCAGGTCGTCGGGCTGGGATGGAGAATGCGCTCGCGCGGCAGATGCTCGGGCAAGAGCCTACGAGCGGGCTTGCGCTGGGAAGAGGTCGGGGTGGTATGCGGCTCGGGCTCAGCCGCTTGCGCCTCCGTCTCGGCGAGCGTCTCCTCCAGATCCTCCAACGTCAGTTCGAGCTGGTCGATCCGGGCGCTGCGTTCCGAGGAGGCCCAGAGCGCTCCCGTCGCAGCCGGGCGACCTCCAGCTTGAGCCGTTCGACCGCGATCTCGGACACGAGCCGCGCCGCTCGCTCGGCCAGGATCATGGCGTGAGCGGCAGCGAGATCGGTGGGAAGCGGCGGGGGCTCAGGCGCGTTCGGCACACACTGAGAAGAGCATATTCCTCAGCCTCTGTAACGCGTTATCCTCAGCCGACGGCGCTCGGACGCCAGCTTGTCCGCGGCATCCGCCAGTCGATGCCCGAGAGCAGGTAGCCGAGCTGCGCCGTCGAGATCGTCACGGCTCCGTCCGCCACCGACGGCCACAGGAAGCGGCCGCGGTCGAGCCGCTTGGTGTACAGGCACGCGCCCTGGCCATCGTGCCAGATCACCTTGATCAGGTCACCGCGCCGGCCGCGGAAGACGAACAGGTGTCCGGAGTGGGGATCGCGCTTGAGCGTTTCCTGGACGATCATCCCCAAGCTGGAAAAGCCCTTGCGCATGTCGGTGTGGCCGGTGGCCAGCCAGACCCGAACGTTGGCCGGCAGCGGGATCATCGGCCCTCCAGGGCATCGAGCACCCGACGCAGTGCCGCGGCATCGACGTCCCGGTCGACCTTGAGACGCCGACCACCACCGAGATCGATCTCCATGATCCCGGTCTTGCGCCGCGCTCGACGGGGGTGGGCCGCAACATCAAGATCATCCGACTGCAGAACTGGAACCGCCGGCGACGGCTCCGGGGTGATCGCGACGGGCACGAAGACCGGGGCCTGCTCATCCCCGCCCAAACGGCCTTCCCGAGCCTGGCGTCGCCACGTGAACAGCAGGCCCTGGGCGATCCCGTGCCGGCGCGCCACCGAACACACCGACACCCCGGCCTCGTACGAGGCTTCGACGATCCGCACCTTGTCCTCGAACGACCAGCGGCGCCGTCGTTCGGCCCCCTCAAGCACCTCGAGCCGCATCGCCCCGACCCGCTGACCTTGACGCCAGCATTAAGGTCAGGCTTCAGCCGAGTGCGCGATGCTGTCGACCGCGGCCATCACCGGACGCGTACGCTTGTGCCAACCAATCAAATTTGCAGGCAGCCCCGCCCAGGCCGACCCTTAGGGCAGGCGTTCCAGGCGGCGAGAACAAAAAGCCCGGCGCGCCATGACAGCGGCGGGGCTTGAGGAGAAAAATTAAGAGCCGGCTGCTACTGCACTGAACGGATGGTGACCGGATACGACGAAGAGTTGAAACACGCCGCTTACATCGCGGCACTTCACGCCTTTAAGGCATTAGCCGAGAGCCTCGGTGTTTCGAGGGAGAGTTTCGAGGTGATCTTGCGAGAGGTTGCCGCTGAAGGGACGACCTCGACTACCGGCACGTCTGAATCGCAACTCACCGCAATTCGCCGCCTTACCGTCAAGAGAGCGGCACGACAGTTTAAGGCGCCCTAGTCAAAACCAAAAACCACCCGCGGCGTGAGCCGGGCGGGTCAATAACCGTTCTTGCAGAAATTCATCTGCACGCCCCGATCGGGCCGTAAATAGCTAAGTCCCGTCCGAGTTACACTCGTTCTGAGCTTCCTCGTCCGCGCGCTTCGCTTTACGCAATGCTGCGCGAATTTTGGCTCGTCCTTCCTTAATTGCCTGAACTCGCGCGCTTCGCTTCAGCATCAGGTGAACGGACCGGTGGGGTTTGCTCAGTCATCGGCCTAATGCTTCCCGAAAGCAGTCGCGGCGATTGTCAAATGCCAAGGCCCCGACCGAGGTGAATCTTGTGAATTCACGGTGCTTTTCTATCAAGAAGACCGACCGCCGGAAAGGCATGGACCGAATCGAAAGAAAATACCCCGCTCCGGCTTTCGCCGGGCGGAGTCATATTGTGCTCTCGGGACGACCGGCACACGGGGTAGCGCGTCGGGTGGACCAGTGCCGCATGAAAAGCCCCCGCGCGGCCTCAGCCGACGGGTCATGATTACTCAGAGCACTATAGCCCTAACGAGAGCCATTATTTGGGCTTGTCGCCAGGCCCCCATCCCTTCGCTTTGATGATCTGCACGATCTTCGTCTGCATCTCGGGCATCAGGCCCTGCATCCACTGTGTCGTGCCGGCCATCTGAGCCTGAACTAGCTGGGGTTGTGCTGCGGCAAGGCGGCGGCCAGCCGGAGAGGCATAGAACGTCCCCACCGCCTGCAGATCCTCTTTGCTGAGGACACCTGCGAAGCTGCGTGCCTGGATATCGAGGAGCTCGTCGTAATGGGCCGTCAACATTGGAAGTACGGCCTCTTGAACGATGACCTGAGCCCGATCAGCTTCCTTGATTCCCATCTGTTGCATCATGCCGGCCATGGGGGCGGCCATTGAGGATAGCGTAGTCGCGCGATCCCCCTGCATCTGGGTCACGACCTCAC
The DNA here is from genome assembly GCF_017355285.1 of Methylobacterium sp. SD274. Taxonomy (NCBI): domain Bacteria; kingdom Pseudomonadati; phylum Pseudomonadota; class Alphaproteobacteria; order Hyphomicrobiales; family Methylobacteriaceae; genus Methylobacterium; species Methylobacterium sp. SD274. The sequence continues at coordinate 91,378 of NZ_JADIJP010000015.1, forward strand.
GTGCCACCTTTAGCGTCGCCGGATCTTGTGCCGCCATTGCAGCAGGCTTGGCCGCTGGCGCTGCTGCTTGAGCAAGCGCTTCCGATGCGAGCGGAATGCACAGGGAAAGGCCTGCGATTAGGGGGCACAAACGGCCGATACGATTCTGCAAGAGGTTTCCTCCAGTTGTGGAACTGCAGAGGTAGGGCAATCCAAACGAAAAACCCGCCGCGGCGTCAGCCGGGCGGGCAAGGTCGGTCTCCAAGGCCAGAGGCTTGAGGCCATCTAGCATTCGATGCATTGGCACATTGCGGGAACGCGATGGCGTCGCGTTTCAGCAGCCCTTTTTGACGTTTCCTCCCTAGACTCGGGTCGCTCTTCGGGGCTGCCCTTCTTTTTGGGAGCCCCTCCCTAGCAGCATACCCCCTATGCGAAAAGTGGAATCCAGTACTTAGGTATTTGGGTCGCGGGCACCATACGAAAAAAACCGCCGCAGCGTGAGCCGGGCGGGTCAGTTGTTCAGAGGAGCATGAGGGAGGACAAGCTCTCTCAGCGCCATGCACGGGGTGTGCCGGGCGTTGGCGGAGGTCGCTGGCCGGCCGCTTCTTAGCAAAGCACCGGTCGAAGTCCTTCAGCCACCCAATGTAGGTCGGGCGACAAAGCGACCAATCCCGCGACGACGCCGACCGCATTTGCCCAGGCCAGCCCGATCCGGAACCGTGTCCATTTCGGCACGCCGACGCCAATGATGTTCGGTACCGCGACCAGCATGAAGATGCCGAGCGCGATCACCTTCCGATAGTCGCCGTGAAGCTGGACAAGCGAGGCATTGAGGCTGGTGAGCTGCGCCCGATAGGTTCCGCGGTCCGCGGTGGAGGCCAGGGCCGTGCCCAGTCGGGCAACCTCTTTTCGCAGGGAGGCGAATATAGAGGCATTGGCAGTTAGGGTGACAGGGTTAGTCGCCAGATTTTTGATGCCGCTGGCGGTCCCTTCGGCTTAGCCGCGCGTTCGGCGGCGGCGCGGCGGCGCGGCGGCGCGGCGGCGCAGGCGTTCCTTCGCGATCCGATCGAGCAGCCGGGCGCTGTCGCGATCGAGGTCGCCCAGGGCTTTGGCCTGGATGCGATAGGCCAGGAGCCGCACCATGAGGGTTCGGGACAGGTGCGGGGGAGTGGCCGTTCGCAGATGCTGACGCCAGCGAATGCGCAGGTGGCCCAGATCGAGAGAGACGAGCCCCTCGATCTCACGCTTGAGCTCGGGGCTGATCACGCCGGCCATCACCGGGCCTCCGTCGTGGCATCGTCGGTCAGGCGATAGGCGGTCCAACCCTCGGCATCGCATCCCTTCGTGAGGATCATCCCTCGCTTGCGCAAGCCGGTCAGGGCGGCGCGCGTCGAATGGGCGAGCCAGCCGGTGGCAGCCAGCAGGTCGGCGAGTGTGGCCCCTTCCTCACGCCGCAGCATCGCGATGATCAGCGCCTGCTTCGTGCCGGATCACCTGGACGGCGCAATATCGTGATCGCATTCAGAGTGCGATCCACGGGAGGCTCGCACGCGCAGTTTCAGAGAAGCAGATCTCGTCGTCCCTTCTCTTGAGCATGTTCGCTGAGTTTTACGGAACCGTCATCGTCGGCATGGCAACGCGAGCTCGCGACAATGCCACGACCGATATGCTTCTTTCGACGGTGAGCTTGGCAATTGAACCGCTGGAGATCGACATCTAATAATTAGCGTGGGCTACAAATTCAGGGATCCTCAGGCTGCACTACCAAACTTCGCGGCACGCAATTCCGAATCACCTCTCATAGCCACCACCGCGCCCATTTGCGGCGCCTTGGGCTGCTGGTGCGGCGCGTCTCGCTTTGCCCGTCTCTTTCTCGCCTCTAGGCCACGGCGGGATGACGACGTCGATCGGCGGCGGTGAAGCGATTTTCCTGGCTACTGCTCGTGCCTTCACGTCCTCCTCCAATTCGCGCCACCGCATTGTGGGGGACCGGTCGAAGGCCCAGCATGTGTCCTCGGTATCGTGAAAAGCGTGGGCTGCCGCCCGTAGGCCGTAAGCGATCCAGTCGTATCGCCTCAGCCGATCGACAGCCGGAGCACATGCCGTGATCACATTGGCGACAGCCGCTTCGGCATGCCCATTGGCCTGCATGCGCCGGGCGATCAGGCTGTCGACGCGGGAGGCATTGGGCCAGCGTCCCTCCCAATGCGCGAGGATGTCGGCGCGATGCGCCCAATACACCGGCGCATTCTCTGGTTCAGGCACTCCATCGGAAGGCCATCCGCACCCTAACCGCGAGCCAGCGCCTAGTCCAAGGCGGTTGATGAACGTTATGATCCATTTCTTGATCATGGATTTCAGGCGGCTGCAGAGGGTACCGGCACCGTCCACGATCTGAGCGTAGGCAGGAGACGGCTCAGCCTCTCGTTCGCGTCCTTCAGGTCGCACCCCATCTTTCCGGATTCGCAAACCGTAGCGGCCGCGCTCTGCGCCATAAAACTCACGAAGCTGTTTTGCGGCGGCTGCTACGGCTGCTGCCTCATAGGGCAATCCGAGCTTTTCAGTGGTCAGGACGACCTCATAGCGATTGTCGGCACTTTCGAGCACGAGCGCAGGCGCGTGTTCACGTCCGGCTATGCCCGCGATGCCTTCGTTCACCATGGCCGCCTCGACGAGGGCGTGAACTTTCTCGGCAAGCCCTTCACCACCGATGCACTCGCCGCCAAGATCCACCATTTGCTCGGTGCCGGTGGGCATACTGACTGATCGCCCCTGGCCTCCGTCAGCGTGACGTGAATGGGATCGACGCAGCAGCCAAGGAGGTTTCACGACTGGACACATGCCTTCTGCAGGTGACCGGCGACCTCGCGGCGAGCGGCGGGCCTGTCTGGCTACCGGCTTCGGCCGTTCGTCCCAGCGCTAGAGGAAGCGCTCGGACCCTCAGGTCGCACTGCGCATGCGGCGTTGGCCGCCGTGCGGGTGCTTTACGGCTACCGGCGTCTACACATCCTGCTGCGACGGGAGGGCTGGAAGGTGAACCACAAGCGCACCTACCGGATCTACCGCGACGAGGGACTGTCGATCCGGGCCAAGCTGCCTAAGCGCAAGCGAGCTTGGCGCTATCGCCAGGGGCGACCGGCGATCGCCAGCCCCAACGAGGTCTGGGCCATGGACTTCATGTCCGACCGCATCTTCGACGGACGTCCGTTCCGGATCTTGACCGTCGTCGATTGCCACATGCGAGAGGCGCTCTCGCTCACACCGAGAGCCAACTTCCGCGCCTACCAGGTAACTGAGGCGCTCGACGCTTTGGTCAGGCCGCGAGGTCGACCGAAAAGTCTACGGGTAGACAACGGACCTGAGTTTGCCGGTCGCATGCTCGACCAATGGGCCTACCTGAACGGGGGCAAGATCGACTTCTCCCGACCGGGCAAGCCGACCGACAACGCCTACATCGAGTCGTTCAACGGCCGTCTGGGGGCGGAATGCCTGAACGCTTCGTGGTTCCTGTCGCTGGCTGATGCCCGCGAGCGCATCGAGGACTGGAGGTGCCACTACAACGAAGATCGACCCCACACGGCCCTGGGCGGCTTGACGCCCCGAGCCTTCGCCAACCAAGCTGTCACAGCCCGAGAACTTGCATAGGCCGTGGACCACAAAGCGGGTCAACTCCAACGAAAGGACGGCCTCTAGTTCCAGGTGGATGAAGAAACGGGGGGCACGTCATCTCCTACCGCCTGCGAGAGCATCGTTATGCGACTCTGTCACAGTGCCGAACCCGTACGTCTCGAATCGATGCGAGACGAGTAAAGGGGTCGAGACTGAGCCTGGCGCGCTCGCACTGAGTGAGCGGGCCCCCCATTTAGGTTCGCTCCGACGCGAGTGCATCGAGCGGTCAAAAAAGCATCGGTGTAATTTGTCATCGGTGAGTGCCGCCTCGACCGTGACCGGATCATGTCGATGTTAAAGGTGGGCAACGGGGCCGCAGCGACTGTTGCGGCCCCGTTGCCCCGCATGAAGGTTTGCCCAGCAGCTATTCCGCCGCCATATGCGCTACACCGACGGCAGATACTCGAGCCGCACAGAACTTGAACTCCGGAATCTTGCCCATCGGATCAAGTGCCGGATTGGTCAGAAGATTTGCCGCGGCCTCGGCGTAACAGAACGGCATGAAGATCATGCCGACTGGTACGTCTCGGTCGGATCGAACCTTCAAGTGGACAGCGCCCCGTCGCGTTTCCAGTCTCATCGTATCGCCGGGTTCGAGGCCGAGTCGGTAAAGCTCCTTTGGTGCCAGAAAGGCGACCGCCTCCGGTTCGAGTGCGTCGAGGACGCCCGCACGCCGCGTCATCGATCCGGTATGCCAATGCTCCAGCACCCGGCCGGTAGAGAGCACCATCGGGTATTCTGCGTCCGGCACCTCGTCAGGCGGTACGATGGCCGCCGGTACGATCTTGGCCCGGCCACTCTCGGTCGGGAAGCCGGCGTAGAAGATGATCTCGTTTCCGGGCTTGTCTGGCGCGTCGACCGGGTAGGTCACGGCGCCCTCTCGCTCCAGGCGCTCCCAGGTGATGTTGTTGAACGATGGCATCACCTGCGCCATCTCGGCGAAGATGTCGGCGGGCCCGCCGTAATTCCACACAAGCCCCATCCGATTGGCGAGTTCCTGAATGATCCACCAATCCTGGCGAGCGTCACCCGGCGGCGAGACCACGGGTTTGGCGATCTGAACGCGACGGTCGGTGTTCGTGAAAGTGCCGGCCTTCTCGGCGAAGGCCGAAGCCGGCAGAACAACGTCGGCGTGGAACGCGGTTTCGGTCAGGAACAGGTCCTGCACGACGAGGTGGTCGAGCATTGCCAGCGCGTGACGGGCGTGGTTGAGGTCAGGGTCCGACATAGCCGGATTCTCACCCTCAACGAACATGCCCTTGATTTCGCCCGCATGGATCGCGCGCATGATCTCGACAACGGTCAGGCCATTGTTCGGATCGAGGGACTGCCCCCAGAACTCCTCGAAGAGCTTGCGTACCGCCTCTTTCTCGACGGACTGGTAGTCCGGGTAGACCATCGGGATCAGGCCTGCGTCAGACGCGCCCTGGACGTTGTTCTGGCCTCGGAGCGGGTGTAGCCCCGTACCTGGGCGCCCGATCTGCCCAGTAATGAGCGCGAGCGCTATGAGACAGCGTGCGTTGTCGGTACCGTGGACGTGCTGGCTGACGCCCATGCCCCAGAAGATGATCGAGGACTTAGCCCTTGCGTAGAGGCGGGCGACCTCGCGCAGGGTCTTGGCGTCGATGCCACAGACCGGAGCCATCTTCTCTGGCGTAAAGTCGACGATCTTCTCCTTCAGCGCCTCGAAGTTTTCGGTGTAACCCGCGATGTATTGCTCGTCGTAGAGCCGCTCCGTGACGATCACGTTGAGCATCGCATTCAGCATCGCGACGTCGGAGCCCGGCTTGAAGGCGAGGTGTTTAAAGGCATGCCGCGACAAAACCTGACGACGCGGGTCCATCACGATCAGCTTGGCGCCGTGCTGCTTCACGGCGTTCTTCAGGAAGGTCGCCGCGACCGGGTGGTTCACGGTCGGGTTGGCACCGATCACGATGATGACCTCGGCGTCCAGCGCCGCCGAGAATGGTGCAGTAACGGCACCGGAGTTCAGGCCTTCCATCAGTGCGGCAACTGAGGACGCGTGGCACAGGCGTGTGCAATGGTCGACGTTGTTCGAGCCGAAGCCGAGCCGGACTAATTTCTGGAAGAGATACGCTTCCTCGTTCGAACCCTTGGCGGAGCCGAATCCGGCGAGCGATTTGCGCCCGTGCGTGTCGCGGACCTTGGTCAGCCCACCGGCTGCCCGGTCGAGCGCCTCCTCCCAAGTTGCCTCGCGAAAATGCGTCCATGGATTGGCGGGATCGACCTGGTCGTTGGCGTCCTTCGGGACATTGTCGAGTCGGATCAGCGGTGCCGTTAGGCGATGGGGGTGGTGGATGTAGTCGAAGCCGAAGCGCCCCTTCACGCAGAGCCGGTTATGGTTCGCCGGCCCGTCCACACCCTCGGCGTAGACGATCCGCTCGTCCTTGACCTTGTAGGAGACTTGGCAGCCGACGCCACAATACGGGCACAGCGAGGTGACCTCCCGGTCGGGATAGACCGTCCGGGTATTGTGTTCGGCATCGAGGTAGGCCGAGGGCATCAGCGCGCCGGTCGGGCAGGCCTGGACGCACTCGCCGCAGGCGACGCAGGTCGAGCCGCCCATGGGGTCATCGAAGTCGAACACGACCTTGGCGTCGGCGGAGCGGTAGGCCATGCCGATAACGTCGTTGACCTGCACCTCGCGGCAGGCCCGGACACAGAGATTGCACTGGATGCACGCGTCGAGGTTGACGCTCATGGCAGGGTGGCTGAAGTCTCCGGTCCAGCGCTCGGCCGCCGGGAAACGGCTTTCCGTGACGTCGAGGAAGTCGGCCTGCACCCAGAAATGCGACGTTGGATCGTGCGAGGTCTCGCGCTCCGGCTGGTCGGCGACGAGCAGTTCGAGCACCATCGCTCGGGCCTTGGTCGCCCGCTCGGATGCCGACTTCACCTTCATGCCGATGGCGGGGGTACGCTTACACGAGGCGGCGAGCACGCGCTCGCCCTCAATCTCGACCATGCAAGCACGGCAGTTGCCGTCCGGGCGGTAGCCTGGGTCGGGCTTGTGGCAAAGGTGCGGGATGTGCGTCCCGATCCGCTTGGCCACCGCCCAGATGGTTTCGCCGGGCTGAGCCTCGACCTGCCGACCATCGAGCTCGAACGCAATCGACGACGGGGCGACCGGGCCGTCCCTCAAGCCGAACGTCCCGGTCGGATCAGGGGCGGCCTGCCCCCCCGATTTCGCCCCTTGCGAATAGGCGCCGCCCGCCTCGGGGCTCGACCCCTGCGTAGGGCCGCCGGCATCCTGCGCGCCGTCGGCCCGGATTTTGTGCCTTACGGACGTATCGTCGTGCGTTTCGGGGGCGTTGCTCATGCGTCCGCTCCTGGCTTGCGCGTGGAAAGGGTAATCGTGACCATCATTCGGCAGCCAGCGCCTTGGGGGCAGGAAAAAGATCGGGGAAGAACCGAATGACGCTGCTCAGGGGGTTCGAGGCCGCCTGGCCCAACCCGCAGATCGAGGCGTCGCGCATGCATTGGGCGAGTTCCCCCAGAAGCTCGGTGTCCCAGATGCCATCCTCCATCAGGATGCGGGCCTTCTGGGTGCCGGAGCGACAGGGCGTGCATTGCCCGCAACTCTCGTCCTCGAAGAATCGCATTAGGTTCAGGGCGGCCCCCCGAACGTCGTCCCGGTCGGACATGACAACGACGGCCGCCGATCCGATGAAGCAGCCGTATTTTTCAAGTGTGCCGAAATCGAGCGGGATGTCGTTCATCGACGCCGGCAGGATACCACCGGACGCGCCGCCCGGCAGGTAGGCCGAGAAGGTATGGCCCTCCAGCATGCCGCCGCAATGCTCATCGATGAGTTCCTGGATGGTGAGGCCGGCGGGCGCCAGCTTCACACCGGGTTCCCTCACGCGTCCGGACACCGAATAGGAGCGCAGGCCGACACGGTCGTTACGGCCATGGCTCTTCCACCAGCCAGCGCCGCGTTCGATCAGGTCGCGCACCCAGAACAACGTCTCGATGTTGTTGATGAGGGTCGGACGATTGAACAGACCGACTTGGAACGGGAAGGGCGGTTTATGCCGTGGCAGCCCTCGCTTGCCTTCGAGCGACTCGATCAGTGAGGATTCCTCGCCGCAGATATAGGCCCCGGCCCCGCGGCGGAGATGGATGCGCGGTCCGCCCGTAGGAAGCCGGGCGATTTCTCGGGTCAGGATCTCACGGGAGATCGGATACTCGTCGCGAAGGTAGATATAGACGTCCGTGGCCTCGACCACGTGGGCGCCAATCAGCATGCCTTCGAGGAAGCGGTGTGGGTCGGTGTTAAGGTAGAGCTGATCCTTGAAGGTGCCAGGCTCACCCTCGTCGCCGTTGACCGCCATCAGCCGCGGCCCAGGTTCGCCGCGCACCGATCTCCACTTGCGCCCCGTTGGGAAACCCGCGCCGCCGAGGCCACGCAAGCCGCCGTCGTCGAGCACCTGGAATATGTCGTCTATGGAAAGGTCGCCGCCTCGGAGACGGTCCAGCGTCGCGTATCCGCCGGTCGCCCAGTACGCGTCGTAGTCGATGTATTGGGGCAGATGGGCGTGGGTGTCACCGGCCTCGACGGCCGCCCGCACGGATGCCAAGTCTGCCTTGTGGAGGAAGTTATGCCCGACCTCGACGGCGGGCGCGTGGTCGCAGAGGCCGACGCATGGGGCACGCACGACACGGACCCGGTCCGACGCAAGCTCCCGCTGGAGCGTTGTCAGCAAGTCGTCGGCGCCGAACATCGCGCAGGTGATGCTGTCGCAGACGCGGACAGTCAGCTGCGGAATGTCAGCGTCGCCCTCCTTCACCACGTCGAAATGGGCGTAGAACGTCGCCGTCTCGAAGACCTCGGCGAAGGCGAGGTCCATCTCGTCCGCCAACGCCGCGAGATGGTGTGCCCCGATCTGGCCGTAGGTATCCTGGATCAGATGGAGATGCTCGATCAGCAGGTCGCGTTGGCGCGAGCGCGTCCCAAGGAGTTGCTCGATCTCGACTTTGGCATTCGGCTCGACCTGACGGCCCTTTGGCACGGCTCGGACCTTGTTGCGTCCCGTGCCAGGATGAGAAAAATTCCTGACTGTCCCTGCTGCCTCACTCATGGGCGATCCGGTTTCCATTCGTTCTTGCGGTGATTGGTGCGAGCGCTGCCTATTGGCCACCAAAGGCCCGTAGCGGCTGACCGGCTTCGGAGCGATGTTCCATCGTCACAGCACCGGTGGACGTCTCCAGCGACGCGACCCGTGGGCCGACGATGGACCGAAGTTCCGACTCGAAAGCGTCCAGGGCAGCGTTGAGACGGTCCGTCGGGCTTTCGTCCGATCCCGACTGGCCTTTTGAATCGAGGGCCTCGGTCAGTACGCTTTGAAGCCGCTCAATCAACTCTTGGGTGAGTGGTGGCTTGGCCTGCTCAACATAGGCTTGCGTCACAGCATGCGCCTGATCGGTCGCCGTGAGGATGGGGAGCTCGGTCATGGTTGGGCTCGCAAGGGTGCAAAAAGGCGGTGCATGGCGTGCCCGTTGTTTCGGTAACTCGGCATTCTGCCTCTGGCTACCCGTTAATACGCGATATATTTCATGTGGTATATCGCTTTTGCAATGGTTTCAAACTGGCGCTGCGTTGCGGGGGCAAGCCCTGGGAGCATGGCTCGGGACCGACCGGGAAGTGACGAGCTTGAGCTTTGCAGGGCGGTGGTGAGCCAGATACTCGTTATCATGGGGCATCACTGGACCGCGGTTCACGAGTTCGACGACGAGCCGGACACGGCTCGGTGAAGCGATTTGGCGGGCAGGCTCATAAAACCTCGCGGTGGTCGAGTGGGCTAGCGTTGGACCAGCCCAGAAATTGGAATCTACTCGCATACGAACGAACGAGGACCGCTGCGTTCCAGCCTTGTACGGATCGTATTGGTCGGTCGTGACGGCCCCTTCGAGCGTGCTTGTACGCCGGTGGTATAATCCGCCGAGCAGATGTTTGCAGGGTGGATGAGTTACTTAGCAAATTCCGATGGGGCGATATTCCATGAAATCGCCCAAGCTGCGCGTTAGAGACGGTCGCAGATCGGAGGAGTTCTTCTCGGCTTCTTGGGAAACATAGCCGACATCGATATACCGATGCACATATCTCGTGTGCCGCGCATCTGCGTCGGCTGAGCGAGCAGGTGTGGACGCATCGATGTTTGAAGGGACGTGGCGCAGCGCGGCCGGTGCCGAGCTCCGACTATGGCAATTCGGGGAGGCGGTATCCGGCACGTATGCTGCTGGCCAAGCGGAGGCGATGCCGCCGCATCGTGGTCGCATACTGGTCGGTATGGCGGAAGGCAACGTGATTGGTTTCGTGACGGCATCAGGAGCATCGCACACAATCAGGAGCTGGGCGGGTCGCATCTATCCGTCTGAAGGAGGAATGGGTTTCGAGCTTCACCTATTGAGCCAAACTGTCGGACAGCAGACGTCGCGGGTTAAGTTTTCGCGGTCGGTCAAGCTTGAGACCGTCGTGTTCACCCAGGTGACCGTCGATTAATTAGCGCCTACCCGAAGCTAGAGGCTTTTATGAACCGTGCCAGTTGAGCGACCTGTTTAAAGCATGAGGCAGACGAAGGCGACGATGTTGATGCTGGGTTAGTACGACAAGAGCGGATGCAGGACTGGCCACAGGAACGTCTGGGACGCGTGCTCGGGCGCTGGGACTCTCATGTTTCCCGCGGGCTTGTCCTTCATCTCTGCCAGGGCAGTGAGCTCGACCTCGACCTGCGCGAACTGGGAACCGACGACGTCCAGCGGACGCTTGCTCGCCTCGGTCGGGAAGACACCGCGCGTGGATCGGTCAGCAGCCGCATCCCGAGCTGTTCATCAAGATCCGTCATGGCGCGGCTCAGGGCCGATTGGGGCACGCCCAGTCGTGCCGCGGCAAGGACGAAGCTGTCCTGCGGCGATACCGTTGCAAAGGACCGGACTTCGGTCAGGTTCTCACGCGCAATCGACGGTCCCCGGCGCGCGCATCCGTAGGGGGTTGATCCTGCAGCTGCGGCGTGCCGAACCGACCCCATAGTCCACGCTCATGACCCTATGTGGGTTTGCAGGGCAAATCGACGAGATCGTGCGCCGTACATTGGAGCCTATCCAAGGTGTGAGTGTTTCCTCCGCACAACCCGCTCGCGCCGGACGGTTCGAAGCGCCGCCCCCGCATCCCTACGGAGGCCGAGATGGGACGATCTGGAGATCATGAATTGAATCGGAGAGACTTGATGGTGGGAGCATCCGCCACGGCGGCCCTCGCGGCCGTACCCTCGGCGGCGGGCGCTGCCCCCGTGAGCATCGACAAGCCGGTGCTGACGAAGGTGTCGTTGACGGTGAACGGCCAGCGCCGCGACCTTGAGCTCGACACCCGCACGAGCCTGCTCGATGCCGCCCGTGAGCACCTGCATCTGACCGGTTCCAAGAAGGGCTGCGACCACGGCCAGTGCGGCGCCTGTACGATGATCGTCGAGGGGCGGCGTATCAACTCTTGCCTCACCCTCGCGGTGATGCACCAGGGCGCCGAGATCACCACCATCGAGGGTATCGGCCAGCCCGAGAACCTACACCCGATGCAGGCGGCCTTCATCAAGCACGACGGTTACCAGTGCGGCTACTGCACCCCGGGCCAGATCTGCTCCGGCGTCGCCGTGCTCGCCGAGATCAAGGCCGGCATCCCCAGCCACGTCACCGCCGATCTCAATGCCACCCTCCAGGTGACAGAGGCCGAGATTCGGGAGCGCATGAGCGGCAACATCTGCCGTTGCGGCGCCTATTCCAACATCGTCGAGGCGATGACCGAGGTTGCCGGGAGGCCCGTATGAAGTCCTTCACCTACGAGCGCCCAAGCTCGCCCTCCGAGGCAGCCGCCGCCGTCGCCCGCACCCCGAACGCGAAGTTCATTGCAGGCGGCACGAACTTGCTTGACCTGATGAAGCTACAGATCGAGACACCGGCGCACCTCGTCGACGTGAACGGCCTAGGCCTGGACACCATCGAACCGACGCCCGAGGGCGGCCTCCGGGTCGGTGCCCTGGTGCGTAACACGGATCTGGCCGCCGATGCCCGGGTCCGCAAGGACTACGCCGTGCTCAGCCGCGCGCTCCTGGCGGGCGCCTCGGGCCAGCTGCGCAACAAAGCCACCACCGCCGGCAACTTGCTCCAGCGGACCCGCTGCCCATACTTTTACGACACGGCTCAGGCCTGCAACAAGCGCCAGCCCGGCTCCGGCTGCTCGGCCCTGGATGGGGTCTCGCGCCAGTTAGCGGTGATCGGCGGCAGCGAGGCCTGCATCGCCACCCACCCGGGTGACATGGCGGTGGCCATGCGGCTGCTCGACGCCAACGTCGAGACCGTGGATGCCAAAGGCTCATCGCGAAAAATCCCGATGGCGGAATTCCACCGCCTGCCCGGCGACCGGCCCGAGATTGACACGACCCTCAAGGCCGGCGAGCTCATCACCGCCGTTACCCTGCCGAAGCCGTTAGGCGGCACGCATGTCTACCGCAAGGTCCGCGACCGGGCCTCCTACGCCTACGCCCTCGTCTCGGTCGCTGCAGTGCTGCAGCCGGACGGCACGGGTCGGGCAGCATTTGGTGGCGTCTCGCACAAGCCATGGCGCGTCGAGGCGGCAGAGGGTGATCTGCCACGCGGCGCCAAGGCCGTGACCGACAAGGCCTTCGCCGGGGCCAAGCCTACTCACCAGAACGCCTACAAGCTGAAGCTCGCCGAGCGTACGCTAATGGCGGCGATCCACGAAGCGAGGGCCTGAGCCATGAAGTTCGACACCCCCGCAGGCCAGAACCCCATCGACCGTCTTAAGGTCGTCGGCCAGCCGACCGACCGGATCGACGGCAAGTACAAAACCACTGGCACCGCGCCCTACGCCTACGAACGCCATGACGTGACGCCGAGCCAGGCCTACGGCTACGTGCTCGGTGCCGGCATTGCCAAGGGCGGCATTCGCGGCATGGACACCTCCATTGCCAGGACGGCCCCAGGTGTCCTCGCCATCGTGACGACGCTCGAAACGCCCCGGATGGAACGGGGCACAATGAACACGGCCTACTTGTTCGGCGGCGACCAAGTTCAGCACTACCACCAGGCCATCGCCGTGGTGGTGGCCGAGACCTTCGAGCAGGCCCGCGCGGCCTCCTTCCTGATCACGGTCGATTATACCCCTGAAACGGGGAAGTTCGACCTGGCCGCCGAAGCGAAGTCCGCGAAGCCGGTGAAGGGCGACAGCGGCGAGGGCAGCGGTGGCAACGGCGAGGAGCGCGTCGGTGATTTCGAGGGCGCCTTCGCAAAGGCACAGGTCACGTTCGACGAAATCTACGCCACCGCCGACGAGAGCCACGCGATGATGGAGCCGCACGCGACCGTCGCGGCATGGGAGGGCGACAAGGTCACGCTCTGGACCTCGAACCAGATGATCACCTGGGCCCATGAAAGCATGGCCAAGATCCTTGGTATTCCGAAAGCGAACGTGCGGATCGATTCTCCCTACGTGGGCGGCGGATTCGGCGGCAAGCTGTTCGTGCGCGCCGACGCGGTCCTCGCGGCGCTCGGTGCCAAGGCGGCGGGACGGCCGGTGAAGGTCGCACTGACCCGTCCCCTTATCGCCAACAACACCACCCATCGGCCCGCCACTATACAGCGCGTGCGCATCGGGGCGACGAAGGACGGCACCATCACGGCCATCGCCCACGAGAGCACTTCCGGCAACCTGCCCGACGGCGATCCCGAGACGGCGGTGAGCCAGACGAAGCTTCTCTACGCGGGCGCCAACCGGCTCACGGCGATGAAGCTTGCCCTCCTCGACCTGCCCGAGGGCAATGCGATGCGCGCGCCCGGCGAGGCTCCGGGCCTGATGGTCCTGGAAGTCGCCATGGACGAAATGGCAGAAAAGCTAGGAATCGACCCCGTGGAGTTCCGCGTTCGCAACGACACCCAGGTCGACCCCCACGCCCCGGATCGCCGCTTCTCGCATCGTGACCTCGTCGGGTGCCTTAAGCTGGGGGCGGACAGGTTCGGTTGGGCGAAGCGCAATGCCAAACCTGGCTCCCTTCGGGACGGGCAGTGGCTCGTTGGCGTCGGGGTCGCCTCCGCCTTCCGCAACAACATGGTGATGAAATCCGGTGCGCGCGTTCGCCTGGATGAACAAGGGACGGTCACGGTTGAAACCGACATGACCGACATTGGAACGGGCACCTACACCATCATCGCCCAGACGGCCGCCGAGATGATGGGCGTCCCGCTGGACAAGGTCGTGGTGCGGCTGGGGGACTCCGATTTCCCCGCCTCGGCGGGATCGGGTGGCCAATGGGGCGCCAACTCCTCGACGTCCGGGGTCTACGCGGCCTGCGTGAAGCTGCGCGAGGCCGTGGCGCAGCGCCTTGGCATCAACTCGGCCGACGCAGTCTTCGAGGACGGCCAGGTCCGCTCCGGAAACCGCGGCGTGCCGCTCGGCGAAGCCGCGCAGGGAGGGCTGACAGTCGAGGACACCATCGAGTTCGGCGAACTCTCGAAGACCTATCAGCAATCAACGTTCGGAGCCCATTTCGTCGAGGTGGGCGTCGATGTCCACACGGCGGAGATCCGGGTCCGGCGCATGCTTGCGGTCTGCGCCGCCGGTCGTATCCTCAACCCGAAGTCGGCCCGCAGCCAGGTCATTGGCGGCATGACTATGGGTGTTGGTGCTGCGCTGATGGAGGAGCTTGCGGTCGACACCAAACGCGGCTTCTTCGCTAACCACGACCTCGCCGGATACGAGGTGCCGGTACATGCCGATATCCCGCACCAAGATGTGATTTTCCTCGACGAGGTCGATCCGATCTCTTCGCCGATGAAAGCCAAGGGCGTGGGCGAGCTCGGCATCTGCGGCGTCAGCGCGGCGGTGGCAAACGCCGTTTACAACGCGACGGGTATCCGGGTGCGGGAATACCCGCTTACCCTCGACAAGTTCCTTGACCGCATGCCCGACGCAGCCTGAGCTACGGGGAACGGCAGGCACAATGTACGGATATGCGACCTTGTTCGGGCTCGCCCCCGTCGCCGGAATGCACAGCATGTCGGCTTGTGCCGCAGTGGCGTGGGCCACCTCGGAGGGCCGGACACGGGGCGCCTCGATCCCGGTCGGCGCGGGAGCACGAGCCATTGTGACGACACTGCCGCGTGGTGAGATGGCAAGGGACAAGATGTCGTTCCCAGCGGATTGCCGCATCCCGCCCTCGTTCGCATTTCGGCTCGCAATCGGCGGATGAGCGTTGGTCGGCCGTCAATCGTCACCCAGGACCGGGGCCCAGGCCGACGCCGTCGCGGGTACACGTATCGGCCGAGCGGCCCGGGGACCGGACTCGCGCAAGTTCCCTGGTCGTGCCCAGGGGCCTTATCGAGGATGCCGCTGCCATAGGGCTTGCGGTTCTCGTCGTTTCTACGGCCGAACGGCATCATGAGCCTATCAGTGCCTATCCCGAAGCTCGTAGTTGGTAAGGCCTTGATGCCCCACTGTAAGGATTCATAGAGACCATCGCGGTCGAAGATGCCCCATCGTGTGGCCGTCATGATGCGGCATGCCGGAACCCGCGTCGCATCTAACCGTGGTGGTTCGCCCGTCCATCGATCTCACGGCCGGATGGCACGCCCCTTCGACGATAGGCCTACTAGGCTGGCCGCCTGCGAACCATCTGCCGTGCCGGAACGGAGAACGGTACGGGCGCCAGGACAGTCCGCCTGCTTCCGGGCGGTCAATTGGTTAAGTAGATCTTATTAGTCGGCCGAAGCTGACCCTTCTCAGACCTTAGGAACGTCCGCTACCGGGCTATTCAATTTATCAGATGGCTATGAAGGGAATGGACAGCTTTCTGCTCATCCGCTTTCAGGCGGATGATAGGCTAATTAAACGTTGGAGGAACCGGTATGCCAATGGTCAAGCTCGCACCACGCATCCTGCGGGAAACATTCACATCCTAGTAGCAGCCGAGGCAGCTGCCCGTTATCCGTTTGGGCCGAAACCGCGCTTAGGCGGGGATCTTCGAACCGTCCCAAGCGAAAACGCTGCCGGTGTCGGCCGCGCTAAGGCCGTTCAGCACGCGCAGGAGATGGGCCGCGCTCACTTCGGGCGAGAAGACGCCGTCGGCCGTCGGGTCCGGCCGGAAGGGCCGCGACAGGCCGGAGGCGACCGTGCCGGGATGCAAGCCCACGACGATCGCCTCCGGTCGGCTTCGGGCGACCTCGATCGCGAGCGTTCGCAGGATCTGGTTCAGTGCCGACTTTGAGGCACGGTAGGTATACCAGCCGCCAAGTCGGTTGTCGCCGATCGATCCGACCCGCGCCGACAGGGCCGCGAACACGCATCGCTCCCGTCGCGCAAGCAGGGGCACGAAATGCTTGGCGACAAGCGCAGGGCCGATCGTGTTGATCGCGAAGATGGTGGCCATCGCGGCGGGGTCGAGCGCCCTGACCGCCTTCTCAGGCGAGACACCCGCCCGGTGAAGAAGGCCGGTAGCGACGATAACCAGACCCACCGGTCCGGCTTCGCCGACCCTGGCCGCCGCCGCAGCAACCGTTGTCTCATCGCTCAGGTCGATCGGGAGGGTTCGGACACCCGCGGGAACAGATGATCCCGAGCGTGAGAGCGCGAAGATCGGCGCGTAGGCTTCGCCCTCGGCGAGCGCGCGGACCACGGCCCCACCGATGCCGCCGGACGCACCGATGACGACCGCGCTGGTCGGGCGTGAAGCGGTCAAGGCGCGGCCTCCCGGTCAACGGCGGAGCCTCGGCGCCCTCGGCGAAAGATCAAACTGAGGTTATTGGCCGGCATCGTGATGCGCTCTGCCAGATGAAGATCATGCGCTTTTGCAGCAGCCACGACCGCCTCGATGTCGCGGACCCCCCAGGAGGCATTCCTCGCGCGCAGGCTGTTGTCGAACGTGGCGTTGCTTGGCGCGGTGTGCGCGCCATGCTCCCGGAAAGGACCGTAGAGGTACAACACACCACCCCCCGCTAGCGCCGCTTCTGCGCCAGCCATCAGCCCGATGGTCGCATCCCAGGGTGCGATGTGGATCATGTTGATCGCGACGACCGCGTCCACCCGCGGCACCGGCCACGGCTGACGAATCGCATCGATCGCCAACGGCGACCGGATGTTGGCCAGCCCGGAGGCGTGGGCATGGGCGACGATGCTGCGACGGGCCACTTCATTGGGATCGCTTGGCTGCCAGTCGAGGGCGGGCAGCGCACGGGCGAAATGGACGACGTGCTCGCCCGATCCGCTCGCGATCTCGAGCACGAGACCGCTGGGCGGGAAGACGCGTTCGAGGACCTCGGCGATCGGGGCGGCGTTGCGGGCTGCGGCCGGCGAGAACAAAGTATTGGGCATGGGTCACTTCTAAGCGCGGCCGATGCCGAGTGCATGCCCTTTCGTGGCAGCGCGCCTACTTCGGGGAAAAGACGCGTCTTCAGCTCATAGCGCGCAGCTGCGGCGCGGGCCGATCGCGATGAGATGCTGATGGCTCCTCAAACGGAGTTCAATCATGACTTCGACCAACGGGAGACGGGCACGTACTTATCGCTGGCGGCGTCGTAGCGGAGCGGGTGTGTCAGGCGGCCCGGCTGTTCGAGGTGGAAATCGTCCCAGCCCCGAAGTTCGGTGACGGTGTGCTCGGCGAAGAACTTCGGCGTGCAGCGATGCGCGGTCAGCTCCCAGGCGACCGCCTTGACACCGTTCTCGCAGAACTCGAACGGCAGGGGGCTCGCGGGCTTCACCCAGGCGCAGCTGTTGCACTGGTAGCCGTCGACCTTGTTGTGGCGGGTCAGCGCGATCGGCACGCTCGCCAGCACCCCTTCGCGCCGCAGGATGTTGCCGACGGAGCGGGCCGAGCCCCATCCCCCTGATGGAAGGCGGTACGGCTTGTAGGTGGGCTTATCCAATGAACGATCTCCGTGCCAATACAGCTGCGGGAACATCGGCCGGCTCGTCAGGTTCTACGTCCGGCCCATGCATCCATGTATAGTTGCAAAATCAGGTGCGGCATTATCGGAGGTTACGATGATGATTGATCGAGATTACCTTCTAAAGAAGCCGGCTGGACCGTCGGCGCCGAAGTTTTTCTTGGATACGACCATCGTGCCGCTTGTCGCAAATCTCGCCGGTGGCTTCGAAGTCGCCTTGGATCGCTCGGCCAGGCGCATGGGAGTCAGACCCTCACGGATCCTGGCGGGGGCAATGAGCCTCGCCGCATTGGGCACTCTTTGTCTGATGCGCCGGCGCAGCGCGACCCGTCATCCTATCGCGACAGCAATGAAACCTGCAGCCTGCGATCTATAAGCTTGGACTTATCGGGTTCGGAGGGGTCGCGGGGCCGGAACACCGAGCAAGCTTCCGTGCCAACGGGCCAGTCCGGTCTCCCGCAACGTCCAGGCTCCGTCGGATACTGGGACTAGACTCAGACTGAGGTCCAAGCCGTGGCCACCTGACCCAGAGTAGAGAGCAAGGCGCAGGTCGGCCGCGACTTTGCCTCCTGATGACATGCGATCAGGACCGGACTTCGTTCTGGTCGCGATCGTGTTTGGGCCGGGCTGCAAGCGCGCTCGGGCGGAGCTCATCGCGGCCAGTGCGACGGCGGCGCCTATCATGTGCGACCTGCCCCGGTCTTCCCGAAAGCCGGTTCCCACCGTTCGGGTCGATGCTGTAGACGGGCAGGCATGACATCCGCCCCTCTCGTCCGCTTCGCGCCCTCGCCCACGGGGTATCTCCATATCGGCAACGCCCGCCCGGCGCTGTTGAACGCCTTGTTCGCGCGGGCGCATGGCGGGCGCTTCCTGCTGCGCCTCGACGACACCGACCGGGAGCGCTCGACGGAGGAATTCGCCAACGCCATCGAGGAAGACCTCGCCTGGCTCGGCATCGTGCCCGATCTCTTCGTCCGCCAGTCGGACCGCTCCGCCATCCACGATGCGGCGGCCGAGCGCCTGAAGGCGGCGGGCCGGCTCTATCCCTGCTACGAGACGCAGGAGGAACTCGAGCGTCGACGCCGGCGCCAGCTCGGCCGTGGCCAGCCGCCGATCTACGACCGCGCCGCGCTCAGCCTGACCGATGACGAGCGTGCGGCCTTGGAGGCCGAAGGGCGCACGCCGCATTGGCGCTTCAAGCTCGACGCCCGCACCGTCGCCTGGGACGATCTCGTGCGCGGGCCGGCGCATGTGGATTGCGCCTCTCTCTCGGACCCGGTGCTGATCCGCGCCGATGGCAGCTACCTCTACACGCTGCCCTCCGTGGTGGACGATGCCGAGATGGGGATCACCCATGTCATTCGCGGCGAGGACCACGTCACCAATACGGGCGTGCAGGTGCAGATTTTCGAGGCCCTGGACCAGCCGGTGCCGATCTTCGGCCACCACAACCTGCTCACAACCGCCGACGGCGAAGGTCTGTCGAAGCGCCTCGGCCACCTCTCTCTCCGGGGCCTGCGCGAGGCCGGCTATGAACCCGGCGCGGTGCGCTCGCTTGCCGTGCTCACCGGCTCTGCCGAGGCGGTGCGCGCGGTGCCTAACCTCGACGAACTCGCCGCCCTGGTCGATCTCTCCCACATCTCGCGGGCGCCGGCGAAGTTCGATCCGCAGGAACTCGACGGGCTCAATGCCCGCCTGATCCATGCCATGCCGTATGAGGAGGCACGCGAACGCCTCCTCGGAATGGGCATCCCCGAGGAACGGGCGCAGGCGTTCTGGGCGGTGATCCAGCCCAACCTCACCAAGGTCGGGGACGCCGCCGAATGGTGGCGGATCGTGGCCGGGGAGGTGACGCCGGTCATCGCGGATGCGGGCTTCGCCGCTGCCGCCCTGGACGTGCTGCCGCCCGAGCCCTGGGACGGCCAGACCTGGAAGGCCTGGACCAATGCCGTGAAGGAGCGGACCGGCGCCAAGGGCAAGGCCCTGTTCATGCCGCTCCGCCTCGCGGTGACAGGGCTGGAGCACGGCCCGGACCTCTCGGGCCTGCTGCCCCTCATCGGCCGGGACATTGTGGCGGCTCGGCTCGGCGGTCGAGGCTGACAGAATCGGCCCGAAAAGCGGATCCCGCTTCTCAGACCAAGCGGCGCTGATCCCGACCGATGGTCGTCTTCAGCGCGTTCGGCGGACGCCCGCCGCCGCGCAGTCGCGCGGGCGGCCGACGATGAGTTCTCCTCATCGTCGGCCGGTCTCAGACCGATGCCGGTCGGCCTCATACCCCCTCCGGTCGGTCGCTTCGGTCAGGTCGGCCGGAGCCGGCCCCCCTTCCTTCCAAGAGAGGGGACCCGCGCTCGCCGGACACCGAGTGCAGCGGCCGGAGACCGCCTCAGGCCGCTCTTACGCTGGCGAGGAAGCGGCGGACCTCGGCGTTCAGGTGCTCGGATTGGCGAGAGAGCTCGCCCGCCGAGCCGAGCACCTGGGATGCGGCGGCCCCCGTCTCTTCGGCGGACCCCGCGACGCCCGAAATGTTGCTCGTCACTTCGCTCGTTCCCGTCGCGGCCTGGGCGACGTTGCGGACGATCTCCTGGGTCGCGGCCCCCTGCTGCTCCACCGCCGCGGCGATGGTGGTCGCCACCGAATCGATCTCGCGGATGCGGGCCGTGATGGAGGCGATGGCCGAGACCGCCTCGTCGGTCGCCCCCTGGATCTGGGAGATCTGACTGGAGATGTCCTGAGTCGCCCGCGCCGTCTGGCTGGCCAGTTCCTTGACCTCGGTGGCCACCACGGCGAAGCCTCGGCCGGCCTCTCCCGCGCGGGCTGCCTCGATGGTGGCGTTGAGGGCGAGAAGGTTGGTCTGGGCCGCGATGTTCGAGATCAGTCCCACGACGTCGCCGACGCGGGAGGCCGCCTGGGACAGTGTCTGCACCAGGGCCGCCGTCCGGTCGGCTTCCGATACGGCGCCCTGGGCGAGATCGGCCGATCCGCTGACCTGCCGTCCGATCTCCTGAACGGAAACGCCGAGCTCCTCTGCCGCCGCCGCGACGGTGTTGACGTTGGTGGCGGCTTCTTCGGCGGCGGCGGCCACGGTCATGGATTGGCTCGCCGTTTCCGTGGCGGTGGAGGTCATGGTCTGGGCAGTGGCCTGGAGTTCGGTCGCCGAGGCCGACACCATCTGGATGATGCCGCCCACGGCGCCTTCGAAGCTGTCGGCCATGGCGATCATCGTGCGCTGGCGCTCCGCCTGGGAGACCTCCTCGGCGAGACGCCGGATGTCGGCATCCTCGGCGGCCTTCCGGGCGACCATGGCCTTGATGCCTTCCACCGCCTTGCCCACGGCGCCGATCTCGTCGCCGCGCTTGGCCTCCGCGATCTCGGCGTCGATGTCTCCCTTAGCCATACGCTGCAGGACGAGGACGAGGCTCGCCAGCGGACGGGTGATGCCGAAGGTGACGATGAGGCCGGCCAGGATCGCCGCGACCGTGAGGCCGAGGGCCGCGGTGGCGATCAGGCGCTGAATGGTCTCGGCCACCTCCGCTTCGAGGGCGCGCTTGCCGGCCTGCATTTCCTCCGTGATTCGCTGGGTGCGCTGCTCGATCAAGCCGTTCAGTTTCGTCCGAGCCGGCTGGCCTTCCTGCTGCACGACCTGCAGCGCCTTGGCGATCTCGTTCTCCAGGGCGAACGCCGTCGAACGGCGTAGAATGTCAAAATACCCCTCGGCCAGCTGCCGGACGTCCTGGCCGATCTTGCGACGTTCCGGGGTATCGGCCAGGAGGATCAGCCTGTCGATATGCTCGAGCGTTTGCTTGGCGGCTTGTTCATACCGATTCTTGTAATCGGCAATCTTTTCCGGCCGCTTCTCCAGCAGGATGTTGCGGCTCAGCAGTGCTGCTTCCGCGAGTTTGAACTGAGCCCGCAGATAGACTTCCTGGCGAACGGACAGAACGTCGGCGTAGGTCTTTGTCTGTTCCGCGACGCTGTTCAGGGCCATGCGCGAATAGAAAACCAGCCCGACCGCCATCATGCCCATCAGAGCAAGCGGGACGGCGATCTTCAGCATCACGCTGGCTTGCCTAACGACCTTCATCTCGAACTCCAGAATAGTATTTGCCCAGACGCAAAAATTTGCAGATGAGTATTACAAAAGATAGTATAAATATATTATTAAGATTGAATTTTCAGGTCAAAAAGTTGTTTCTATTCATGACAATTAATGAAGGGTGAACGAAGTACGGCAATGATTAGAAATATCATGCTGGATTTCAAGGTCGTGATATGGTGAGACTTGAATGTGATACGAGTAATCTTGCAGTTCGGGCGAACGTCATCGAGCAGAGCTTGGCATTGGCCGGAGGTCATGGGGGCTTGCTCGCGAAGCGGCGGCGCGGTCCGTCGCGCCGACTGTCTTCACGTCGGCGTGGCGCTTCCCTGCTCAATCGGAGCAGACGCGTGAGATCGAGGGCGACCCGGTCCTGACCGGCAGGACGGCGCCGGTGGCCCCGTCCCGATCCGGCGCGGCTCGGGTTCAGTCGCCTCCGCCGACCGCCTTCGGCACGAGCGCGTCCCGTTCCCGGAGGAGATGTCTCACGAGCCGTTCCGCCGCCTGGCCCGGCGGTCGGCCCGCCGGGCGGATCAGCAGCGTCTCGATGGGCAGGCGCGGCCGGAACGGTCGCAGCACGATGGGCAGGTTCGCGAGCGCGCGGGCGGGAAGCGGATCGACGATGGCGATCCCAAGTCCTTCGGCGACGAGGCCGCAACGCGCCGCCGTGTACTGAGCCATGAGGCCGAAGCGCGGGACGAGGCCGATCGCCGCGAAGGACGCTTCGATGGCCTGTTGGAACACCCCCGTCGCACCCGCGATCAGGGGCTCTTCGGCGAGATCGCCCACCTCGATCACCCGCCTGGCCGCGAGGGCGTGCCCCCGGGGCAGGGCACAGACCGCGTCGATGGCGAGGAAGGGCTCGCAGATCACCCCCGAATAGCCGGAGCGAGGCCGCACGAGGCCGAGATCGCATTGCCCGGAGGCGGTCCAGGACCAGATCGTCTCCGGCGCGGGCACATGGACCGAGACCCGGATACCCGGGGATTCCTCGCTCAGCCGCCGGATCGCCCGCGGCAGCAGCCGCGAGGCCAGGGACGGTTGGCAGGCGACGCGCAACGGCCCCGTGCCGAGGTCGCGAATCTGGCGGGCCGCCTGGGACAAATGGTCGAGCCCCGCGTAAGTCCGCTCGACCTCGCGGGCGAAAGCCTCACCCTCCTGCGTCGGCAGCACGCTGCCATGGCCGCGCACGAACAGGGCGAAGCCGAGATCGGCCTCGAGCTGCGCCATCGCGCGGCTGACATGGGGTTGCCCGATGCCGAGAGCCGCAGCGGCCCGCGTCATCCCGCCATGGCGCAGGACGGCGCGGAAGAGATCGAGATGAGCCGGGTTCATCATGCCTGTTTCGCATGGACATCGAGGGGGAAAGCATTTGACGGCATGGGCGCGGGATGATTGTCAAGGCGCCTAAGCCGGGTCCTGTGCGATCCCGCGACACCAACCGGGACGAGACGACGCGATGCAGCGGAATGCGGCGGGGTGGGGCAACGGCCTCGTGGGCGTCATCATCTTCAGCGCCTCGCTGCCGGCGACGCGGGTGGCGGTCGGCGGGTTCACGCCGCTCTTCCTGACCTCGGCGCGGGCGGTGATCGCGGCCCTGCTCGGCGCGACGATGCTTCTCGCCCTGCGTCAGCGCCGTCCCGCAATCGGCGACCTCGTTCCGCTCATCATCGTCGCCCTTGGTGTCGTCGTCGGTTTTCCCCTCCTGACGGCGCTGGCGCTCCAGCACATCACCTCTGCGCATTCCATCGTGTTCATCGGCCTCCTGCCGCTCGCCACCGCCATCTTCGGCGTGATCCGGGGCGGTGAGCGTCCGAGCCCAGCCTTCTGGCTGTTCTCCGGCATCGGCAGTCTCACGGTGGCGGGCTTCGCGCTGTTCCAAAGCGGGGGCGGCTCGCTCACCGGCGACCTCCTGATGCTGGCCGCGATCCTGCTCTGCGGCCTCGGCTACGCGGAGGGCGCCACCCTGTCGCGTCGCCTCGGCGGGTGGCAGGTCATCTCCTGGGCCCTGGTCCTGTCGTTGCCGGTCATGGCCGCCATCGCCCTGATGAGCCTGCCCTCGGCATGGAGCGATATCGGCCTGCCGGCCTGGATCGGCCTCGCCTACGTCTCGGTCTTCAGCATGCTGGTGGGGTTCGTGTTCTGGTATCGCGGGCTCGCTTTGGGCGGCATCGCCGGCGTCGGGCAGCTGCAGTTGCTGCAGCCGTTCTTCGGCCTGGCTCTCGCGGGATTGCTGCTCCACGAGCCCGTCGCCCCGAGCATGCTGGCCGTGACCGGCCTCGTCGTCCTCTGCGTGGCGGGGGCCAAGCGCTACGCCTGAGCGCGCCCGCGGCTTTGGGGGAGGGGCCCCGCCCTGGAGGTCAGGCGATCCGAGACACCAGGATCTTGTCCACGCGGCGACCGTCGAGATCCACCACTTCGAAGCGCCATCCCGCGATGTCGCAGGTCTCGCCCGTCTCCGGCAGGCGCTGCAGCTTGGCGATGACGAGGCCGGCGGCGGTCTCGTAGTCGCGGCTCGATTCGAGCTTGATGCCGAGCTGGTCGGCCATCTCGTCCACCGGCATCCAGCCGGCGATGAGCCAGGACCCGTCCTGGCGCTGCACCGCCTCGGGTTCCGAATCCTCGGAATGGAATGCGCCCGCGATGGCGTCGAGGATGTCGGCCGGCGTCACGAGCCCGTCGAAATGGCCGTATTCATCGTGGACCAGGGCCATCGGAACGTCGGCCGCCTGAAGGGCCGTGAGAGCGTCGAGAGCGTCGAGCGTATCGGGCAGGACGGGGGCGCTGCGGATATAGGCGCGCAGGTCGAACCGCTCGTTCTCGATGAGCGCTTTGACCAGTTCGCGCACCTGCACGACGCCGAGCATGTTGTCCGGGTTGCCCTCGCCGACCGGGATGCGCGAATGCGGGCTCGAGACCAGCATGGCGCGGATCTCCTCCGGCGCCTTGTCGAGGTCGATCCAGTGGACGTCGGTGCGCGGAGTCATGACGCCCCGCACGGCGCGGTCGCCGAGGCGCAGCACGCCGGCGATCATCTTGCGCTCGTCGGTCTCGATCACGCCCGCCGTCTCGGCCTCCGCGACGATGGTGCGGATCTCCTCTTCGGTCACCGCGCTGGCGCTGGAGGCTTCCTGGCCGAATAGCCGAAAGACCGCGCGGGTCGAGGCGTCGAGGAGCCAGACCGCCGGAAGTGCGATCCGCGAGATGAGACGCATCGGGCGCGCGACGAAACAGGCGATGCCCTCAGGGTCGCGCAGGGCCACGTGCTTGGGCACCAATTCGCCGATGATCACCGAGAGGTAGGTGATGATGGCGATGACGATCCCGTATCCGAGAGGATCGGCCACGGGTTTCGACAGGCCCGCCTCGAACAGGATCTCGGTGAGGCGCTCGCCCAGGGCCGCGCCGGACACGGCACCCGACAGGATGCCGACGAGGGTGATGCCGATCTGGACGGCGGAAAGGAAGCGCCCCGGATTCTCGGCGAGGGTGAGGGCGGCCTGGGCGCCGGGCCGGCGGGCCTCCACCATCATCCGCAGCCGCGACTTCCGCGACGAGACGACGGCGAGTTCGGACAGCGCGAAGGCCCCGTTGAGGGCGATCAGAGCGACAGCGACGGCGAGCTCGAACACGTTCGGTTCCGTAAGCCGGAGCCGCTTGGACCAAGCGAGCCGGACTTCCTCAGTTGTCGGCGATCGCTCGCCTGTTGCCCTGTCGGCGGCGATTGCTCGCCTGTCGCTCCGGTGAGCGACGACGATCGCCTAGATGGGCCGTCGCGGCGGGCGGGTCAACGGTCGTGGCCGGAGGATGTGGCCGGGACGAGGGGCGGCAGGCGCGAAAGACGGAGCGCGATGGCCAGCGCGAGCCCGTAAAGCCCGCCGAAGAAGGCGACGACCCCCGTCCACCCCGCATGATCGAAGAACCAGCCTCCCGCCGTCCCGAGCACCGACGAGCCCAGATAATACAGGGACAGGTAGACCGAGGAGGCCTGCGCCCGGTCGCGCAGGGCGCGTCGCCCGATCCAGGAACTCGCCACCGAATGGGCGCCGAAGAAGCTCACCGTCACGACGACGATGCCGGCGATGATGACGGGAAGGTGCTCCGACAGGGTCAGGAGAATACCGACGATCCCGAGCAGGATGGCGAGCCACAAGACCCGGCGGCGTCCGAGCCGGCTGGCGATCTCTCCGGTCACCGCCGAACTGAACGTGCCGGCGACATAGACCACGAAAATCGCGCCGATGGCCGACTGGCTCAGGTTGTAGGGCGGATCGAGCAGGCGGAAGCCGATGTAATTGTAGACGCTGACGAAGCCGCCCATGAGCAGGAACGCCTCCGCGAAGAGCCAGGGCAGGCCCGGATCGCGGAAATGCTGGCCGAACGTGCCCGGCACCTGGCGCCAGCGCATCCGGTTGGCGAGGAAGCGCCGCGATGGCGGCAAACCGCGCCAGAACAGGATGGCGGCGACGAGCGCCAGGATTCCGATGGTGCCGAGACCCACGCGCCAGGACACATGATCGGTGACGATGCCGGCGATCAGCCGCCCGACCATGCCGCCCATGGCGTTTCCGCCGATGAGGAGCCCCATGGACAGGCCGATGGCGCGGGCATCCATCTCCTCGCTGAGATAGGCCATGGCGACGGCCGGCAGGCCGCTCGCCGCCAGCCCGGTGAGCGCGCGCAATGCCAGGAAGCCATGCCAGCTCGGCACGACCACGGCGATGAGGGTGAAGATCGCCGACGCGAAGAGGGAGGCGACCATGATGGGTTTGCGCCCCCAGACTTCGGAGAGCGGGCTGACCACGAGGAGCGCCAGGGCCAGCATCGCGCAGGGGAGCGACAGCGACAGGCTGCTCTCGGCCGGCGAGACATGGAACTCGTCGGCGAAGACTGGCATCAGCGGCTGGACGCCGTAGAGCACGGCGAAGGTGGAGAAGCCTGCGGCGAACAGAGCGAGGGTGGTCCGACGAAAGATCGGCGTTCCCGCCGTGATCAGGCGGTCGCTCTCCTCGGCCATGGTCGCCGGTCTCCTCGATGTCGCGCGCTCGCGGGAGTGTTGGAGAAGCACGGAACGGCGCGGGCCGCACCCCTCTTTCGAGACATGCGGCCCGTGACGTCACGACAATGCGGCCAAGCCGCCTTACTTGCCCGACTTACTTGGGCGGAGCGTCCGCAGCCTCGCCCTGCTGCTGGATCAGCGGGGTGATGCGGCGTACCGTGACCCGACGGTTCTCCCGCGAGGCGTCCTGGGTGTTCACCTTCAGAGATTGCTCGCCATAGCCCTGGGTGGTCAGGTTCTCCGGCGGCACCTGGAAGTTCTGGCTGAGTACCGTCGCTACCGACTGGGCGCGACGATCCGAGAGCGACAGGTTGTCGACCTCACTGCCCACCGCATCGGTGTAACCCTCGATGAGGAACACTTCCTGCGGGTTGGCCTTCACCGCCTGGTTGATCGCCGCCGCAATGTTGCCGAGCCGCGAGGCCTGATCGGGTGTGACGTCGAACGATCCGGTATCGAAGGTGATCGTATCGATGTCGACGCTGCGCATCCGTGCCCGCAGCTGCGGGCTGTAGCGCACCTGATCGAGCGTGTAGCGGCGGTCCACCGCCACCACCGGCGGGGCGGACAGGGCCTCGTAGACCTGCCGCTCGTCGGCGCCCTCGTAATTCACCACGTAGCGGTCGCGGGGAATGCGGATGTCCGGCGGCGGCAGGTCGACGACATCCTCGTAGATCGGACGCTGGGGACCGCCGAAGCCGTTGTCGATGATCACGACCTCGCGGCCGTCGCGGAAGCGGCGCGAACGGCGCACGAGGCGGCCGTCATCGTCCACCACGGTGACGATCTGAATGCCGCCCGGACGGTCGAGATAGGTGATCGTGTCGCCGCCACGACGCTCGCTGCGGTAGGCACCGCGGTCGAGGTACCGGAAGCGCTCGTTCTCGTCGTGCCGGATGAAGTAATTGTCGCGGTCCCGCACGATGATGCGGCCAGGCTCGCGGATATAGGTCCGGCCGCCCTCGTTGAACTCGCGCCGGTCACGGCGGACTTCGTCGTAGCTGCGGACATCGTTCCCGCGGAACCCGCCCTCGACATAGCCGGGCCGGCCTGGACGGTTGAAGACGTCACGGCGATCCCGCTCGTCCTTGCGCTCGAACGCTTCGCGGCGTTCACGGTCGCGGCGCTCGATCTCGCTGCGCCGATCGGAATCGCCCGCTGCCGGGGTGCGGTCGGTATTTCCGGGACGGTTGGGCGTGCCGGGCCGGTTGTCGTCCGATGTGCCGCGCCGGTCATCCGGGCCGCGCCGGTCGTCGGAGCCACGCTTGTCATCGGAGCCACGCCGATCGTCAGGACCCCGCTTGTCGTCCCCCCGCCTGTCGTCCCCCCGCCTGTCGTCACGGTCGTTCTTGTCCTGCGCCTGACCCGGCGGGACGAACGGCTTTCCCGGAACCCCGGGACGGGCATTCGGAGCAGGCTTCGCGTCCGGCGCCTTGGTGTCAGGAGTCCTGGCATCAGGCGCCTTCGTGTCAGGCGTCTTGGCATCCGGGGTCTTGGCATCCGGGGTCTTTGCATCAGGCGTCTTGGCATCCGGCGTCTTGGCATCCGGCGTCGCGTCCGGTCCGGTGCGGCGGCCTGGCTCGGGCTTCTCGTTCCGGTCCGGCCTTTCATTCCGGTCCGGCTTGTCTCCGCGCTCCGGCCGGTTCTCCCGGTCGGGCCTCTCGGCGC